>JAEWCY010000278.1 GCA_023390395.1 Pseudomonadota bacterium
GCCCGGACCCGCAGGCCGCAAAGCCGGCCAGCACGTCCGGGCCGATTCCCCGACCACGGGCGCCAGCGGCGAAGCGCCGCATTTTGGGATATGATGTCGCCCGCCGGGAGGTTCCCGGCGGGCGGCGTTTTGTTGTGATGCTAATTGGCTGGCGGGACGTAATAGTAGTAGCCCGGGGGGAGTTGCTGGCCCTGGTTCGGGGGCGGAACGGAGTAGTAGGTGCCCGGCGCGGGCGCGGAGGGCTGAGGCCCGGGCGTGGCCAGGCCTTCCCTGACGATGGTGCGGGCGTCCTGTTGCATATCCGGCCCCGGGGTCAGGATGTTGTTGCCGGTGATGCCGGGCGCGACCTGCCAGGATTTTTCCCAGTGCCCGGACTGGGAGGGGTAGTAGCGCGCCCCGTCGCAACGGCCGGCGCAGGCCGAGCAGGACCGGTTGCACAGCTGCGAGGGCGAAAAGCCGGTCATGGAGCCGCTGTCCACCACGCAGACCTGCTGTCCGGCCGGGTCGACGCACTGGAAAAGCCCGACGGCATGGGCCAGCCTGGGCAGGCCGAGCGACACGACGGCGAGGATCGCCGCCACGGGGAGAATTCGCGAAAGGTACATACACGCCTCCTGCATGCTCGCTTGCCGATGGTCATACCCTGTATTGGCCGCGATGCACACCGCAAAAAGCGAAATATTCACACCTTTCGTTTGTTTTACGATATCCGCCTGGAATCGTGGCGGGATTTTAAAGGGCGCCGGCCCGTTGGCCGCCGGAGGCTTTCTCCCGGCTACCGCCTCAGCAGGCGATGACGCTGACGGCCAGGCCGCCCTCGGCCGTTTCCTTGTATTTGCGGTTCATGTCCCGGCCCGTGGCCCGCATGGCCGCGATGGCCTCGTCGAGGCCCACCTTGTGGTGGGCGGGCATCTCGGCCGAGGCCACGAGGAAGGCGGCGTAGGCCTTGACCGCGCCCATGGCGTTGCGCTCGATGCAGGGAATCTGGACGAAGCCGCCCACCGGGTCGCAGGTCATGCCCAGGTGGTGTTCCAGGGCCGTCTCGGCCGCGTTTTCCACCACCCGGACGTCGTAGCCCAGGCCCTGGGCCAGCATGGCCGCGGCCATGGCCGAGGCCACGCCGACCTCGGCCTGGCAGCCGCCTTCCGCCCCGGCGATGGTGGCGTTGCGCTTGGCCAGGAAGCCGATGGTCGCGGCGGCCAGCAGCCCCTCGCGCACGGCCTGTCCGGGCGCGTCGAGCACGTCGCGCATGAACCGGGCCGTGGCCGGCACGATGCCGGCCGCGCCGCAGGTCGGGGCGGTGACCACGACGTGGCCGGCGGCGTTTTCCTCGGCCGCGGCAAAGGCGTAGGCGATGAGCTTGGCCAGGGCGCTTTCGTGGGGGAGTCGCCTGGACCGGCAGGCCCGCTCGTGGAGCCGGGCGGCCTTGCGCTCCAGGCGCAGGGGGCCGGGCAGCACGCCCGTGGCGGCCAGGCCCGCCGTGACCGAGGCGTCCATGGCCGCCAGCACCGCGCCGAGGCCCGCCATGACCTCCCCGGCCGTGGCCCCGGTCAGGGCCGTCTCGTTTTCGAGCATGAGCCGGGACAGCGTCAGGTCGCCCTCGGCCGTGAGCCGCCGGACGTCGGCCATGGTCTCGTAGGCGTGGGCCGGCATGCCTCGCACCGGGGCCGGCTGGCCCTCGTACTGGATGAAGCCGCCGCCCACGGAGGCGTAGGCGCGCTCCAAAAGGGGCGATGCGCCGGGAGCGTCGGCCAGCAGGCGAAAAACCAGGGTGTTGGGGCAGGCCAGCTCGCCCTCCGCCGGGCCGAACACCACGTCCCGGGCGCTGACGGCAAGCGTCCGGCCCGGCACTTCCACCGGGCGCGGCAGGTCCGGGGACCGGGCCAGCTCGTCGAGAAAATCCGGCGGGCAGCGCCCCGGTTCCCGGCCGAGGAGCCCGGCCAGCACGGCCCGGTCCGTGCCGTGCCCCCTGCCCGTGGCGGCCAGGCTTCCGAGCAGCGTCACCTCCAGGCGCGCCGCCCGGGACAGGGCCTCGGGCGGCTGCTGGCGCAAAAGCTCCAGAAAGTCGCACCCGGCCAGCATGGGGCCGATGGTATGGGAACTCGACGGCCCGGGCCCGATCTTGAACAGATCGAATACGCTCAGGTCGATGGCGGCCACGGCGACTCCTTTCCCGGCGGGGCGCGATCAGGGCAGCCGTTCGATGTCCGCGCCCACGCCGCGCAGCTTGACTTCCACCGCCTCGTAGCCCCGGTCCAGGTGGTAGACGCGCTGGATGAGCGTCTCGCCCCGGGCGGCCAGCCCGGCCAGGACCAGGGAGGCGCTGGCCCGCAGGTCCGAGGCCATGACCGGCGCGCCGGTCAGGCTTTTCACCCCCCGGATGAAGGCGTGCTGGGCCGAGATGCGGATCTGCGCCCCCAGGCGCACCAGCTCCTGGACGTGCATGAAACGGTTCTCGAAGATGGTCTCGCGGATGGAGCCCGCGCCCATGGCCACGCACATGAGCGCCATGATCTGCGCCTGCACGTCCGTGGGAAAGCCCGGGTAGGGCTGGGTGGCCAGGTCCACGCCCACGAGCTGCTCGCGGCGGCGCACCAGCACCCCGGCGTTGGTGGCCTCCACCTGCACGCCCATCTCGCGCAGCTTGGACACCACGGCGTCGAGCTCCATGAACGGGCACTGCTCCAGGCGCAGCTCGCCGTCGGTGATGGCCGCGGCCATCATGTAGGTGGCGGCCTCGATGCGGTCGGGCATGATCCGGTAGCGGCCGCCGCCAAGGCGCGGCACGCCTTCGATGGTGATGACGGACGTGCCGTGGCCGGTGATCCTGGCTCCCATGGCGTTGAGGAAGTCGGCCAGGTCGGCCACTTCCGGCTCGCGTGCGGCGTTTTCGAGGATGGTGACGCCCTCGGCCAGGCTCGCGGCCATGAGCAGGTTTTCCGTGCCGCCCACGGTGGGGAAGTCGAAGACGATGCGCGCGCCCTTGAGGCCGTCGCAGCGGCCGTCGATGTAGCCGGCCTCCAGGGTGAAGGTCGCGCCCATCTTTTCCAGGGCGGTCAGGTGCAGGTTGACGGGCCGCGCCCCGATGGCGCAGCCGCCGGGCAGGGCCACCCGGGCCTGGCCGGTGCGGGCGAGCAGGGGACCCAGCACCAGCACCGAGGCGCGCATGGTGCGCACCAGGTCGTAGGGGGCCTCGGGGTTCAGGTTGGCGCTTGGCTCGAGGGTCACGACGCCTTCCTCGAAGGTCGAGGGACAGCCGAGGATGTCGAGGAGTTTCAAGGTGGTATGGATGTCGCGCAGGCGCGGGACATTTTCGATCACGGTCGGTTCGGTCAGAAGCGGCGCGGCGAGCAGGATGGGCAGGGCGGCGTTTTTGGACCCGCTTATGCGTACGACGCCGTGGAGGGGCTTTCCGCCCCGGATGAGCAGTTTGTCCATGTCGGAATCCTTGGCTGCCCCGGCGCGCGGCGGCGGGGCGGTTTCGCCGGAAGGGCGTTTCCAACGATAGCGCGGGGGACGTCTCCGGGCAAGCGGATCAAAAACATGTTGACGGACCGGGCCGGGAGGTCTAGAGGATTCGTTCTCCAGTGGTGACTGTAGCTCAGTTGGTAGAGTCCCAGGTTGTGGCCCTGGTTGCCGTGGGTTCGAGTCCCATCAGTCACCCCAGAAAATTTCCTTGCAAAAGGCCCGGTTAGACGCCGGGCCTTTTGTTTTTTCACGCTTCTTTCCCGAAAACCGACCTCCGCCTGCTCGGCGGCGGCGAAGCGATGCCGAGAGGCGCCGCGTTCCCTCTTGCTGCAGCAAGAGCTGGAGCGTGGCGGCGTTGTTCGGGAGCATCAGGGCGAAGGCTTTGCCGAGATCGACGCGCGGGGTGACGAGACTGCTCTTGGGGTGCGTGATGTGGTCGCCGGTGGCGACGAGCAGTTTTTTCACCTGGGCCGGGCTCAGGAAATGGCCCGGCTTCTTGCAGGGCCGGAAGCTTTCCCGTGGCGGCGGCCTGGGGCATGGGGCGGTCGGCACCGTGACGGGCTCGGGGTGATGGTATCCCGGCCCGGCATGCGTTGTACGATTGGAAGAGCGCGTAACCGCCCGGTCGCCGGCATGTCGTTTCATTGTTTTAATTTGTTCGGCTGGATATTTCGTGTTTTTATTCTGTCTGTTTTTTTGGAAAAGAGATATGCGCCAATGACATGTGTGAAAGGAAATTTTGTGGAGATCGTGATATTCACCGCTTCAGTCCTAGCGTACCTCTATTTCATGTTCAAGATCTATGACATTGCGGAAAAGCCTGAGGATGGCGTCACGCCGCAAGATCGTGGCGACGGCGTGGCCTTTCGCTTCAGGAAGTCGTTGTATCGGTATCTGAGAAGGCTCAACGGCAATGTCGTCATGCTGGTTTTCGTCGTCCTGGTCATCACCGAGGCCTGCCTGCTCATTCGGCTCAATTTCGTGAGAATCGAAAAGGACGCCAAGGTGTACCAGGCTTCCGTATTCGAATTTCACGAAAAATACTGATTCCGGCTGCGGCCGAGGCCAGGGCGGAAAGGAGGTGCGCCGCGTGGAGGACGGGCTCACGCTCATTTTCGATTCCATCCGGGAGCAAGGATTGCCCAGTCATTTCCGGGTCATGGACGGTCCGTTCGCGGCGGCCGGGACGCCGCCTTCGCGCCTGGGGCTCGACCGGCTGCGCGCCTCGGGCAGCGAGCAGCCTTCCCGCTCCGAGCTGGCCACGGCCATCCGCGGGTTGGCCGACGCGGTCACGGTGGTGGATCTGCGCCAGGAGTCCCACGCCCTGCTGGGCGAGCATCCGGTCAGCTGGTACGGCCCGAGGAACTGGGCCAACGACGGCAAGACCCTGGCCGAGGTCGAAGCCGACGAGGCGGCGCGCATCCGGGCCCTGCCCGCGCCCGGCACGGCGGCCGTGGCCCGGGTGTTCGCCAAGTCCCCGGACGGCCTGTTGTCCGACACGCGGCCGGAGCGCCTGTCCTACGACCGGGCGCGCGGCGAGGGGGAAACGCTCGCCGAGCTGGGGCTCGGCGCGTTTCGCCTCGCGGTGCGCGACCATTCCCCGCCCGCCGACGCGGACGTGGACCGTTTCGTGGGCTTCGTCCGGGAATTGCCCGAGGGCGCGTGGCTGCATTTCCACTGCCACGCCGGGGACGGGCGCACCACGACCTTCCTGCTGCTTTACGACATGCTGCGAAACGCGCCCGACCTGGGCCTGGAGGAGCTGGCCGCCCGCCAGCGCCTGCTCGGGGGAATCGACCTGCTCCACACGCCCCATGACGGGTGGAAAGGGCCGCTCTACGACGCCCGGGCGGCCTTTCTCGACCGCTTCCACCGCTACGCCGCCACCCGGGATTTCCGCCGGGTCCTCTGGACACAACATCTCGCCGCCGGGTAAGAGCCGTCGTTCGCTTCGAGGCGGACGCACACCCCATCACCCACAAAGGCGGTCCGGAGAATGGTCAACGACTTGCTTTTGCTCGGCGGCGCGGCCTTCGGCGGCGGCGTCATGAACGCCGTGGCCGGCGGCGGCTCGTTTCTCACCTTCCCGGCCCTGGTCTACACCGGCGTGCCGTCGGTGGTGGCCAACGCCTCGAGCACGGTGGCGCTTTTTCCCGGCAGCTTCGCCAGCGCCTGGGCCTACCGCCAGGACTTCAGCCGCAACGACGGCATCTCCTTCCGGGGGCTGCTCCTGGCCAGCCTGGCCGGCGGCCTGACCGGGGCCTTGCTGCTTCTTTTCACGCCGCAACGAACCTTCGACGTCGTCATTCCCTGGCTGCTGGCCCTGGCCACGCTGGTCTTCGCCTTCGGGCCGTACCTCGCGCCCCGGTTGCGCCAGCTCTACCGCATCGGCCCGGCGACCGTCCTGATCGGGCAGTTCCTGGTCTCCATCTACGGCGGCTATTTCGGCGGCGCGGTGGGCATCTTGCTGCTGGCGCTCTACAGCCTGTTCGGCATGGCGAACATCCAGAAGATGAACGCGCTCAAGACGCTGCTTTCCGGCTGCATGAACGCCGTGGCCGTGGTCTGCTTCGTCGTCGCCGGCAAGGTGCTGTGGCGACCCACGCTGGTGATGCTCGTTTGCGCCGTGCTCGGCGGCTACTTCGGCGCGCACTACGCTCGCAAGGTGAAGGCGGTCTACATCCGCGTCGCCATCGTCTGCCTCAGCGTCGTCATGACGATCCTCTTCTTCAGACGCGCCTAGTGTCGCATCCGCGAAATGCGTGCATACGCATTCGTCGGAGAAACAGTCGGCAGTGTTTCGAGAACGTGAGGCGCGGCGGCCTTCCTCGTTGCGCCGTGGGCCGCCGCGCTTGCGAAAGGTCCGGCGCTAGCCCTTGGGTTTGCTGTTCTTGATGCGGCCCATTTCGATGACCAGGCCGTCCGCGCCGATGTTGAAGGAAACGCCCTTGTTGACGGCGCGCAGCTTGATGATCACGCCCCTGGAATTCTCCAGCCACTGCACGCCCTTGCCCTCCACGGCCGCATAGCCTGCCCCGGCCTGGAAGTAGCCGCCCGGAAAATCTTCCACGCGGCCGAGGCGGTACACTTCGCCCACGGCGTTGACCTTGGTCACGCCGATGCCGCCGACGCCGAGGCCCCCGACCTTGAAGGCGTAGCTGCGCCCCTTGAAGGTCAGCGTGCCCTTGCCGCCCGAAGCGCTGAGGATGAAGCCGCCGTAGCCGATCTCCATGGACACGCGTCCCACGGGCGGGCCGAGTTCGGCCGCCCGGGCGGCGTCCGGCGACAGGCACAGGGCGCAAGCCAGAAGAAGCGGCAACACGGCCAGGCACGAGGCGAGGCGGACGCAGGTCGGTTTGGTGCGGGAACGCGGGTACTGCATGATGGCTGCCTTCCTTGCGTTAAACGTTGCGCTGGGGATTGGTGGTTAGAGACCTCTACCGCGTTTGGTCCGGATGCATCAAGGCGTTTTGAAGCCGTGCGCGATCCGATGCGCCGTGAATTCGAGAGCGACTGCAGAGGAAGGGAAACGTGCCGCCCGGGACGGCGAAGGACGCCCGAAGCGCGGGGAAGAGCGTCCGCGCAGACTCGGGCGCGCATGGCGCGGCCGGTTTCCCGCAGGCGAGGATACGCGGGGACGACGGCACGTTCGTCCCGACAGTGGCGCGCGCGGCGGGGCGGCGAGAAAAAAATGCCGACCGCGGGCGCAATTTATGAAGTCCTAGTGTGCCGTGATGTTGAGGATTTTCATGTTTGTAATTGTGCGGTTGCTTGGGGCGTGAATTATGCATATTGGCGGCGATGCGTCCGGTGCAACGCATCGGAATGCGCCGAATTGTTTTCATATTTGAAATGATTTGACGCCATGCATGAAATGCAATGGAAGGAAACAGCCGGAGGAACGAAGCATGTCCCATGCAAATGGCATATCAGGCGTGTCGCCGCAGCGGTCCATGATCGCCATGATAAACAAGAATGATGCAGCGGGAATCAAGTCACGGTCGGGCAAGGGATCGTCTTCCAAGACGGAATACGACATGACGTCGACGAGCGGCACGTTGCACGGCGGGACGAAAAACAAGAAAAATTCAAGTTCTCACGGTTCTTCTGGCAATGCCAAGGGGAGCAAGGTAGACAAGACGGTGTAAACTCCGGATTGGTCGGGGCGGAAGCGTCGCCGGCGTCGCGGCGTCCGCGGTCCTGGGCGGACACAGTGGTTCGAGGCGGCCGGGCGTCTTATTCCCCGCCGGCCAGGATGGGGCAAGACCGCCTTTCTAGGCGCGGCAAGGAGAACCCGCCATGGCCCGATCCGACCGCCTCACCCGACGCGCCGCCCTGGGGGCCATCGCCGTCCTGGCCGCGGCTCCGTTCGTCTGGGCCGGCGCGCCCGCGCCTTCCTGCCGCCGGCTGGTGGTCCTGGCCGACGCCCACTACGCCCCGCCCGAGCCGGGGCCGGACGGACGGCCCGCCGCGCCTGACCGCAAGCTCGCCGCCGTGCGCGACGTCAATGCCTGGCCCGACGCCGAGCTCGTGACCGTGGTCGGCGACATCGTGCGCCGCTACGGCAGCCCGCAGGAGTATGCAGACGCCCGGAAGTTCGTGGGGGCCATCCGCAAGCCCCTGGCCCTGGTGGCCGGCAACCACGAGTACATGTACGAGGACGCCCCGGGGCCGGACGGACGCCTGCGCCGGGCCTCGCCGGAACTGCGGCGGCGAAAGCTCGCCCGCTTTCAGGAGGCGTTCGGCCAGAAAGCGCTTTATTACACCAGGGACATGGGCAAGTACCTGCTCGTCTTTTGCGCCCCGGACGAGACGGACGGCAAGCACCTGACCGAGATGTCGCCCAGGCAGCTCGCCTGGCTGGACAAGACCCTGGCGGTCAACCGGACGCGGCCCACGATCCTTTTTTTCCACGCCCCCCTGGTCGGCACCCTGGACCACTACAACAAGGACGCCGACACGCCCAACTTCGTGGCCCAGCCCGTGGACCGCATCCGGGACATCCTGGCGGCCAACCCCCAGGTGCTCCTGTGGGTGAGCGGCCACACCCATACCCCGCCCACCAATCCGAGCTTCGACGCGCCGCGCAACTGGTATCTCGGCCGGGTGCTCGACGTGCACACCCCGGACATGAACCGGCCCACGGTCTGGAGCAACAATCTGTATTTGTGCGACGACCGGATCGTGGTGCGCACCTTCGACCACCTGACCGGAAGCTGGCTCGGCCAGGACGACCGCACCGTCTCCCTGCGCGGCCTGTAGCGCCGGGGCCGCGCGCGAAAACACCGGCCCGGCGGCGACGAGGCGGGCGTCAGGCGGCGGGAGCCGGGTTTTCTCCGGTCCCGGGGGAAAGGATTTCCCGTTCCAGCGCGTTCTTGACGTCGTTCATGACGCCTTGCCAATCCTGGGGGGCCGTCTGGGTGAAAAGACGCAGCGTCGGATACCAGGGGCTGTCCGTGCGGTTTCGCAGCCAGCGCCAGCACCCCGAGAAGCGGTTGAGCACCCAGACCGGCTTGCCCAGGGCTCCGGCCAGATGCGCCATGGCCGTGTCCACGGTGATGACGAGGTCCAGGTTCATGACAAGGGCGGCCGTATCGGCGAAATCCTCGCACTGGTCCATGTAGTCGACGGCTTCGAGGGTGTCCGGCGCTTTGGGGCCGCCCTTTTGCAGGCTGAAAAGGCACACGTCGTCCATGTCCTGCAACTGCTCGAAGAACTCCGCCGGCATGGAGCGCTGCATGTTGGTGAATTCCAGGTCGCTCGAATGGCGCATCGTCTGGCCGGACCAGACGATGCCGATTTTCCGTTTCGAGATGCCGGAGAGCTTGTCCCGCCAATGCCGGACCTTTTCCCGGGGCGCGAACAAGTAGGCGTCCGCGGAAGGAATGGAGGCGATGTCCGTGCCAAACGCCAGAGGCAGGCTCATCATGGGGCAATGCAGGTCGAAGGGTTCGATGGGGCCGTCGCTCAGGACGCGATCGACGCCGGGAAGGCTCTGCAGCAAGCGCAGCAGCGGTTTTTGGACGTGCAGCAGGACGCGCAGGCCCCGGGCCCGGGCCAGGGGCGCATAGCGGCAGAATTGCAGCGTGTCGCCAAATCCCTGTTCGCTATGGATCAGCAGCGTTTTCCCCGGCGCGTCTTCCCCGAGCCACTGGGGCGGGGCGAGGTCGGGTTGCGCGCCTTTCAACGCGTAGGACGCCTTGCGCGATTCGTACAGCTCCCAGCCGGTCCGGAGGTCCCCCGTGGCCAGGACCGCCATGGCCAGGTTGCACTGGTAGTCGGGGTCGGGCTTCAGGGAAAAGGCCTTTCGGTAGGCGGCGACGGCTCCGGTCAAGTCGTTCAGGTCCTTGAGCGCATTGCCGAGGTTATTGCAGGCTTCCGGATAGTCAGGCCTGAGTTGCAGGGCCTTGCGGCAACAGTAGACGCTGTGGTCGGCCAGATGCTGCAATCTGGCCGTGATGGACAAGTTGTTGTAATAGAGCGGATTGTTGTCGTCCAGGCTGATGGCTCGCACGAAACAGCCCTCGGCTTCGCCGATCTTTCGCAGGTAGAGCAGGCAGATGCCGAGATTGTTCAGCGCGCCGGCATGGTCGGGGCGTTGTTGCAGGAGGCATGCGTAATGTTTGGTCGCCTCCTCGACGTGGCGATCCGACTTCGTCTCGATTCCATGGTCCTTGAGAATGTTGGCGAGCAGATAGGTCATGTCGGGACGGCTTCCGTCCATCGACGCCACTTCCCGTAAAACGCGGATGGCTTCCAGCTTTCTGTCCTGGGCGCAAAGCGCGAGGGCGTAGGCGAGGGCCGCCTCGACCGAGCGGCCGTCCAGTTCGTGGGCCCTCTCGAACAATCGGACGGCCGCATCGATTTGGCCCTTCTTGATCTCGCACCGTCCCTGATAAAGAAGGCTTTTGAGATCGTCAGGATTTTTGCTCAGCTCTTCCTGCTGCGCTGCATGTTTGTGCTGCATGGTTTGCTAGTCCTCGTTGTGGGGAGGCAGAATTTTCCTGCGTGCATTGCCTGGATGTAATTTGCATAAATTATTCCACAAGTTGTATTATTGCAGTTCTGTATCGTGAGCATTCTGAAATTTTACGTATTGTTGCGTGGCAGGGAGACAGGGGCCTCATCTGGAACCGGGGGCAACGAGGGCGTCGAAACGGAAAGCGAGGAGGGCTGCCGCCGTTCCTGGTGGAACTCTCGGAGTTTTTCGTCCTTCCGCCTGGACTGCCATGCCCGCGCGCCGCTCGGGAACCGTCGGCGCGAGCCTGGCCGGGGCTTTTCCGGGGGAGCCCGGTCGCCTCAGGGGGCGCGTCTTTGCCTGTGTCCGTGTAACCGCGCCGTCACTGCCCGGCGACCAGCTCTGGTGTCGCGATCGCGAAACGCGTGCGCGGCTCTTTCGGGGAACAGGCTTTTGTCGTTACCTCTCAAAATGGATTGCCGTTTTGGGAAGACCGCTGGTCGTCAAAGAAAGCCCCGAGGGGAGGCCCGGGGCTTGGGAGAAGGAGAAGAGGCTCCGTCATGAAACGTCTTGCGTTTCGTCGCCTGAAAAGGCCAGGCAGTTACAAGAATCCTCACCCGACGCGGTCCCCCCGTCAAGCAACGCCCACCCACGCGCACCATGAGAGACGCCATGCAGCCAAGCCCCGGAAACAGACGGCCCGCATCGCCCACCGGCGATAGCGAACCCTCATGTCAGGAATCGCCGGCGCGTGCGGCCCAGGCCATGGACGGCTTCACGCCTCCCGGAAACGGGCAGCTCGCCGCGGCCGGCGCCGCTGGGGATGCCATCGAGCGGTCAAAGAAGGCCTATGCCGCGAATCCGCAGTCCGCGAGGGCGGCGCTGGATTATGCGCTTTGCCTTTTCACGCACGACGGAAAGGACGCGGCGATCCCGATATTGCGCCGCATCGTGGCGGCCGGGGAGCGGCATCACTATGTCCTTTTCGTTCTCGCCTACGCGTTGACGGAATGCGGCATACGGGGCAAATCCGACAGCCTCCTCAAGGAGGCCGTGCACTGCTATACGGAAATCCTCGCGACCCGGCACGACGACTCCAAGACCTGGAACAACCTTGGCATGTGTCTGCTCTATCTGCAGAAAATAAACGAAGCCGAGCGGTGTTTCCTCAAGGCCATCCAGCTCGAAGGGGACAATGCCGAACATTACAACAACATCGCCCTGGTCGCCCGCCTGAAGAACCTTCCCGGGCTCAGCGTCGATTGCTGCAAAAAAGCCATCGCCCTGAAGCCGTGCTATCCGGACGCCTACAACAACCTCGGCAATGCGCTCAAGGACATAAACGACCTCGAAGGGGCAAAGACGGCTTACGAAAAAGCATTTTCGCTCCAGCCCTCGCCCGAGTTTCGCTGCAATCTGGCCATGACGCTGTTGAGCATGGGGGATTTGAAGACAGGATGGAAGCTGTTCGAATCCAGAAAGGAATCGAACGGCTTCAAATCGGGCGCTTTGGCCGGCAGGATTCCCCAATGGCGCGGGCAGGCCGCCCCCGGCAAGACGCTTTTCGTTTCCAGCGAACAGGGATTCGGCGACACGCTGCAATTCTGTCGTTATGCAGCCATGGCAAAGGAAAAAGGTCTCGCCGTGCGGATGCGGGTGCAAAAGCCCCTGGTGCGATTGCTGCAAAGTCTGGACGGAATCGATGGCGTTTTCGCGGAACCGCCGGCCGGCGCATATGATTTCCAATGCCCCATGATGAGCCTGCCCCTGGCGTTTGGCACGGAACTCGACGCCATTCCGTACGCAGGGCCGTACCTCCGCGCGCCCGCGGCGGACGTCCGGTCATGGCAGGACAAGCTGGCCGGCGTCGCCGGCTTCAAGGTCGGCCTGGTCTGGTCAGGGCAATCCAGGCGGCAACTGGCTGATTTCGGCCTGTCCCACCAACAGCGGTCCATGCCTCCGGAGCACTTCGAGACGCTCATGGGTATGGACGGCATCCGGTTCTTCAACCTGCAAAAGGACGGGCCCCGTTCTCCCGGCGGGCTTTCGATGCAGGATCATATGGACGCCTGCCAGGATTTCGCCGATACGGCCGCCCTTGTCATGAACCTGGACCTCGTCATCACCGTGGACACGGCCATGGCGCATTTGGCCGGGGCCCTGGGCAAGCCGGTCTGGGTGCTCAACCGCTTCTCGGGGTGCTGGCGCTGGCTGCGAAACCGCGAAGACAGCCCCTGGTATCCGACGCTACGCCTTTTCACCCAGGCGGCGCCGGGGGATTGGGCCGGCGTCATGGCGCGCGTGAAGCAGGCCCTGGCCCGGGTTCGGGGCGAGGCCGGCGGCGGCGAGGCCGAGACCGGTGTTTCTTGCGGCGAGCGTTCGTGTCATACTGATGGCCGACGCAACGGTCCTGGGGCAAGGAAGGCGGGGTGAGCCGGGCCAGGCGTCCGTGCGCGGGCGATTTCACCAGAGGCCTCGGCGCGAAAGCGCCGGAGATGCGCAACCTGAAACGCTTCGAGCCAGGGGAGTCCCATGAAGAAAATACTGCTGCCGACCGTGCTGCTTGTTTTTTCGCCAGGGATGCTGTTCGCGCAGAATGCGCCCGGCGACGGGCAAAAAAGCGCCGACGGCCCCCAGCCGTCCAATCCCTCCGCCTACAAGTCGTCTCCGCGCTTGAGTTATCACAGCAACAAGCCCAATGAAGACGGCAATGTCCTGGGGAACCTCAAGCCGATGCTCGACCAGACCCTGGGGAACAACAAGGGAAATCCCGAAGGCGGCATGGCGATGCCCAATTCGGGCACCTACAGGTTCTGACGGAGGAGAGCGCGGCCGATTCGGCCGAAGAAGTCGGAGACCTCGACGTCGCCTTGGCCAGGAGAAAAAAGGCGCTGGCCGCCTTCTCGTTTGCCGTCATGCCCTCCCGGCCTGGACGGGGAACCGCCTGATCCGGAACGGCGTCCCTCAAAGTCCGATCGTTTTTTTCGAAAACCATAACTCCTCAAGCACGTTATCCATGGAATGCAGATGCACGTATTCCGTGGATGCGGCACGAGACGGGGCGCGGGAATTGCGCCAGTTGCCCATTTGAGGCGTGGGGAAACCCGTTGCCTGACGAACTGCCCCTGGTTCCCTGGAGGTCGACGCCCCCAAACGGAAGAAGCCGGCCCTTGCGGACCGGCTTCTTGGCTGAAATTTCTGACTTTTTGAACCGTAACGGACGGTGTCGAGGGGGTGGATGGTGGAGGCGGGGGGAATCGAACCCCCGTCCGAGAATG
>JAEWCY010000008.1 GCA_023390395.1 Pseudomonadota bacterium
GCCTCAGGCGTTGCCTCGGGCGCAGGTTCAGGCGCGGCTTCGGGCGCGGCGTTGGCCTCAGCCTCGGGCGTTTCCGCAGGTTCGACATCCTTCGCAGGAGTGTCGGCCTTGGCTGCGGTTTTCGTCGCCTTCGCCTTGGTTTTTACAGGCTTCTTCTCAGGAGTCTCGTCGTTGCTCTTCGTTGTCATGGGTCCCTTGTCTCCTTGTGGCTCAACGTATTATTGAGCGGGGGCTTTACCCGCGCCCAAGCGTTCGTCCTATTATAATTCCCCAAAAGAAAGGGCAGGTTTTTCCTGCGCCGGTACAATCAATAATTGAAGGGGAACACTATGGATGTTCAGGCAATCGTGGGACAGTTGGTCAAGTCGGCAGCGGAAGACCCCGAGAGTCTCAAGCAGTTCGGCGTGGATCCGGCGGCCGCCATCAAGGGAGCCACGGGTCTCGATCTGAGCGCCGAGGATGTGTCCGATGTGGTGAAAGCGGTCGAGCCGCTGCTGGAAGGCAAAGACCTCAACATGGACGCCATCATGAAAGCTGCCGGCGACCTCCTCGGCAGCGACCCCGGTGCCCTCCTCGGCAAACTAGGCGGCCTGTTCAGCGGGAAGTAGCAGCGAGCGATAGACAATCAAGCGCGGCGGCTCGGGAATTTTGAGGCCGCCGTTCTCTGTTTCCGAAATGAATGCGGCCGAAATCGGCCCTCGAATGCAACACACGCTCAACATGTACAATAGGTGCGTTTTCTTCGATCCAATAAAACACCGTGTATTTTCCCAGAGGCATTGCTCTACGGAGCACCTTGGTAAAACCAAATTCGCGCTCAGGGTAACGTGAAGGTACGAACTTTAGTTCTTCGATCATTTTGTCGACCATGGAATGAACGTCGCTTCGTGATTTTTCTATCGATAGAGAAAATTGCATTTCGTAGAAGGTAATGTCTCTCAAGTCGAAGAGAGAACTCTGCTCAAGCTCGACCTCATAATCCATTTTCAGCCAGCTTTTCATCGATTAGCCGGTCAATTTCAGCTTTGGCCTCTTCGGCCGAGTAGGTTTTTCCTGCCGTTCGGTTTATTTCTTGCGCGCGGTCTATTTCCATTTCTACATACGTATCGTAATCAAACGTGGCCGCATCGATGACCACGAGGGATGCGCGTCCATTTTTCGTCAAGTAGATGGGTTGACCAGTTTCTTTCGCGAGTGCTTCGATGCTGTTATAGTCCCTGCGAATGTCGGTCGAAGAGCGGATGATAGGCGATGCCATACTAGTCTCCTTTGTCTCATATGCTACTTAAATCATATTATAGTATGTTTGAAGTGAAAGAAAACTATGTTTTATAAAACCCATAATGAGGTCGGTTTGTCGGAAGCAAGTGTTGAGGTGCGAGTTTGTCAAATCCGCCAATTTCTTGAATCTTTTTGCAGATCGCGCTTATCGTGCAGGAATTTCGTTGACTTTGCGAACTTACCCGGCATACAATGCAAAGGTTCGCTTTCAAAAGCCCCGTGTATGCAGTGAAAGGCGGAAACGTAGACGGAGGAGTCCAGTCCCGAGTCGCGTGTTGGCGTAGGAACCCGACAACCGTTAGACCTGCACTTTTGAAAACAGACACGCCGTTTTACGCGAACGGAAGAGAGCTGCCGAGGTTCAACCTCGAGAGGCATCGCCCGGACGCGTGGAAAGCGGTACTACCGGCGGGCGCGTAAGCGCGCGTACGGCGGAATGAAGAATTATTGGAGGAAGCTCAGTGAAGACGTATTACGCTAAGCCCAACGAAGTTGAGCGCGAATGGGTCTTGATCGACGCCACGGACCAGGTTCTGGGCCGCGTCGCCGTGAAAGCCGCGCACATTCTGAAGGGTAAGCACAAGCCGCAGTACACCCCGCATGTCGACACCGGCGATTTCGTGGTCATCATCAACGCGGACAAGATTCGCGTGACGGGCAACAAGGCCGAAGACAAGCGTTACTACCGCCACAGCGGTTTTCCGGGCGGCTTGAAGTCCGAGACGTTCAACGAGGCCATGGCCAAGCATCCCGAGCGCGTGATTGAACATGCCGTCAAGGGCATGTTGCCGAAGAACACGCTGGGCCGCGCCATGGGCAAGAAGCTCAAGGTCTACACCGGTGCGGAGCATCCGCACATGGCTCAGCAGCCTCGCGAGATCAAGATGGAGGGTTAAACAATGGCAGGTGAAGCTTTGTACTACGGCACCGGCCGTCGTAAGAACGCCGTCGCTCGCGTGCGTCTCGTTCCCGGCACCGGCAAGGTTACGATCAACGGCCGCGAGGCCCTGCAGTATTTCGGTCGCGAAGCACTCGTGAACTACGCCCTGACGCCGTTCAAGGTGACGGACACGATGGATCACTTCGACGTTATCGCCCGCATCGACGGTGGCGGCATCTCGGGTCAGTCGGGCGCGCTGCGCCACGGCATCGCCCGCGCCCTGCTCGCGGCTGGCGACTATCGCGGCGAACTGAAGAAGGCCGGCTACCTCACGCGTGACTCCCGTATGGTGGAGCGCAAGAAGTACGGTCTGAAGAAGGCCCGCAAGCGTCCGCAGTTCAGCAAGCGCTAGGCTGCAATCGCCTTTGCTCGACACCTTGGCCCGCTTCCGAAAGGAGGCGGGCTTTTTTCATAGGTAGGGTTAATCACTGAATGGAGTCGGACGATATACCAGGGTATGTTCTCAAATTCGGCTCAGCGGCATTCAAGAAACCCGACAAATAAAATGCTCGTTGCTAAGTCAAATGTTCTCTTACTATCATAGACGTAAGGAGTGACCAGATGGCTTGTGGCGTAATTGTGGTGATGCAGAGAAGGCGGCAATTTGCAAGCGATTACCCATTGCGTAAGCATCTGCTTGCCGGTATGATACTAAACCCGCGCTTGAGGAGAGCGTGGCCCTTAAGCCCCTAAGAGTATCTCTCGGAGCACGAAGCCTCGAAGCCCGCACAAGCGGCGCTCAAGAAACTTCGAAAGTTCTGAAAAAACCTCTTGACACTACGGCAACGGGAAGGTAGAGTATCTCCTTGCGCCGTTCGCCCCAACAGGCAACGGCAGGCACCCTTAAGAGGGGGGCCACGAGAACCTTGAGAACCGAATACTGCGAGATGAATCGAATCAAGATAT
>JAEWCY010000053.1 GCA_023390395.1 Pseudomonadota bacterium
TTTCCGGGAAGAGCGTCCTTTATCTTGTCCCATTGCTCATCAGTAATGGTGTGTCGTAGCGCCATTGTATCCCTCCTGTAGAGAGGAATAGCATGGGACAGATCAAATGTCTACACGGCCTAGCCAACCACGCCGCCGTGCTCGACGCGGGCGGCGTCATCCTTGCCGCCAACGCCTCCTGTCTGGCCCTTTTGGCCGACATCGAGGCGGGCGAGGCAAGAGGACGCCTTTTTTCCGGGTACTGCGACAAGCTCCTCCAGCCCGCCGCCGCGGCCAGCGTGCGCGAAGGCCTGTCGTCCGTACTCACGGGCCATACCTCGCGCTACGAGATGGACCTGCCCTGCGGCAAGCCGCAAAATCCCACCTGGCGCGCCCTGTGCGCCACGTCGCTGACCGGCCCCCTCTCCGGGGCGCTGGTGACGCTGTCCGACATCAGCCGGCAAAAGCAGCTCGAGGAGCACATCCTCCACGACGCCTTCCACGACACCCTGACCGGCCTTTTCAACCGGGCGCTGTTCCTCAACCGCCTGGACCAGTCCATCAAGCGGCTCAAGCGCAACCACGAGGCGCTCTACGCCGTGCTCTACCTGGACATGGACCGGTTCAAGCTGGTCAACAAGACCTTCGGCCACGTCACCGGCGACCGGCTGCTCATGGTCATCGCCAACCGGCTGCAAAAGCTCCTGCGCGACGTGGACACCCTGGCCCGGTTCGGCGGCGACGAGTTCGCCATCCTGGTGGAGGACGTGGGCGGCCTGCACGAGGCCAGCGCCATGGCCGACAACGTGCTGCGCCAGCTGGCCGCGCCGTTTCGCCTGAAAAAGCAGGAGATCTTCGTCACCTGCAGCATCGGCGTGGTGCTCGGCTCCGCGGCCTACGAACACCCGGACCAGGTGCTGCGCGACGCGGACAACGCCATGTACAGCTCCAAGGAGCACGGCGGCGACCACTACACGATTTTCGACGCCGGCATGCGCGTGGTCACCGAGCGGCGCATGGAGATGGAGCTGGCCTTGCGCCACGCCCTGGAAAACGGCGAGATCACGGTGCATTACCAGCCCATCGTGTCGCTTTCCTCGGGCGAGATCACCGGCGTCGAGGCCCTGGCCCGCTGGAGCCACCCCAGGCAGGGCAACATCGCGCCAAGCGAATTCATCCCCATCGCCGAGGAGACCGGGCTCATCAACGAACTCGGGGCGCTGGTGCTGCGCCAGTCCTGCCTGCGCATGGTGGAGCTGGCCCGGGTCAACGCCGACGCCGCGAAACTGACGGTCTCCGTCAACATTTCGGGCCGCCAGTTCAAGCGCCCGGATTTCGTGGAGGAAGTGGCGACCATCCTGGCCGAGACCGGCATCGATCCGGCGCTCGTGCGCCTGGAGCTCACGGAATCCGTGCTCATGGACAACGCCGACGAGGCCGTGGACACCATCAAACGGCTCAAGTCGCAAGGCGTCAAGGTGGTCATCGACGACTTCGGCACGGGCTATTCGTCCCTGTCCTACATCCAGCGCTTCCCCTTCGACAGCCTCAAGGTGGACCGGTCGTTCGTGGGCAACATGAACGAGGCCGAGCAGAACATGGAGATCGTGCGAGCCATCATCGCCATGGCCCACAAGCTCGGCCTGGAAGTGGTGGCCGAGGGCGTGGAGCTGGCCGAGCACCGCACCGCGCTCACCGACCTGCACTGCGAAAGCGCCCAGGGCTTTTTCTTCTCGCGCCCGGTCCCGGGCGAGGAACTCGACGCGCTGCTGCGGCGCGGCCCCGCCGGCATGCCGCCCCGCGCCTCCTGAGCCGCCCGGGGCAAAAAAGGGGTTCGCCGTCGGCGCGGGAGCTGCTTACACAGCCGGTTGCGAAGCGCGGCTTCGCGAACTCTTCCTCATACGCCTGGCGAACCCCGGAAAAGGGGCGCCTCGATGCGCTCGGTATGGTGGCTGCCGTTTATTTCGCCCGTTCCTCCGTTGCCGTTGCTCCCATATATGAAGGGGAGGCTTTCCCCTTGCATGCAAAAGATAAGCATGCAGCGCACGCAGTAAAGGGGCGTCGCGCCACGTCCACGCGGGCGAAGACGCCGCCTGGGGCGCGTCCGCTTCCTTTCCCGAAGAAGCACGCGGCGGTTCGAGGGACCGGGGCCGCCCTAGCCCTTGGCGGCGAGCAGCTTCTCGATGGCGGCGAGCAGGCGGTCGGGGTCCAGGGGCTTGAGGAGCACGGCGTCGGCGGCCTGGCTCGGCGAGTCGCCGTGCCCGGTGATGACGAGGATGGGGATGCCGGCCAGCTCAGGATCGCGGCGCAGGGCCTCCATGGCCGCCCGGCCGTCCATGCCCGGCATGGCCATGTCCATGGTGATCACCCCCGGGCGCAGCCGCTCGGCCGCGGCCAGGGCCGATTCGCCGTCGTGGGCCGCGGCCACCCGGTAGCCCTCCCCTTCCAGGAACTGGATGAGGAACGAGGACACGGCCGGGTCGTCGTCCACGACGAGGATGAGCGGCCGCTCCTTGCGCGGGGCCGGACTGCGCGCCGGGGCCGCGGCGGCCTCCTCGCCGCCGGCCGTGGGCAGGTCGAACAAGAACGCCGCGCCGCGCCCGGGCGCGGGCTCGACCCAGATGCGCCCGCCGTAGTGGCTGACGATCTCGCGGCAGATGGCCAGGCCCAGGCCCGTGCCTTTGGCCGGCCCCGACCCTTCGGGGTCGCGCCCCACCTGGCGGAACTTGTCGAAGATGAGCTCCCGGTCCTCGGGGGCGATGCCGGGGCCGGTGTCGCTCACGCACACCCGGGCCAGGCCGGGCTCTGGAAGCGTGAGACTCACGGTCACCGCGCCCACGGCCGTGAACTTGGCCGCGTTGCCGATGAGGTTTAAAAGCACCTGCTCCAGCCGGTCCGGATCGGCCACGACCACGGGCGAAACCTCGGGCAGGCGCGTCTCCAGATCCACCTCGGGCCGGGAGGCGAACAGCCCGGACACGGCGGCCACGGCCCGGCGCGCCACCTCGTCCAGGCGCACCGGCCGGTCGCGCCATTCCATGCGGCCGGATTCGATGCGCGAGAGATCCAGGAAGTCGTTGAGGAGCCTGGCCAGGCGCTCGCCCTCGGCGGACAGCACGCGCAGGTTCTCCTCGATGCGCGCCCCGCGGCGGGCCAGGCCCGCGTCCTCCCCGGTCAGAGGCATGAAAAAGCGCGAGAAATCCCGGGCGATGAGCTTGGAAAAGCCCAGCAGCGAGGTCAGGGGCGTGCGCAGCTCGTGGGATACGGACGAAAGAAAGGCGCTTTTGATCTCGTCCATGCCGCGAAGCCTCGTGTTGGCCTCCTCGAGCTCCATGGCCTGGGCCGTGAGGTCGCTCGTGCGCGCGACCACAAGCTGCTCCAGGTTGCGGGTGAGGCGTTCGAGGCTCTCCTCGGCCTGGCGGCGCTCGGTGTCGTCGCGGGCCATGAGCACGAATCCGGCCGGCGCGCCCTGCTTGTCGTAGATGCCGGAGACGCGCACGGCGTAGGTGCGTTCCCCGCCCGGATGTTCCTTGCGGATGGTGAAGTCGTGGCTGCGGGTGGGGGAAAGCGTCTCGATCCCGCGCAGGAAGGCGGCCCGGTCCACGCCCGGGCGCTGGTGGACCTCCCGCAGGTCGCGCCCGACCAGGGAGGCGGCCGCGAGGTCGAACATCTCCTCGGCCGCCGGGTTGACGTAGGTCACGCGCCAGGTCTCGTCCGCGGCCATGATGGCCATCTCGGCGCTGCGCAGCAGGTTGTCCAGGAAGACGGTCTTGGCCACCAGCGACCGGCCCGCCTCGCGCAGGGCCTCGTCCTTCTCGGCCAGGGCGGACTTGAGGGTGCGCACGTAGCGGCTCTCCAGCGCCCGCACGATGTCGGACTGGGTGACCAGCCCAAGCACCCGGCGGTCGTCGTCCACCACCACCAGCCGGCGCACCCGGCGCTTCTTCATGGCCAGGGCGGCCTCGAACACCGGGCGGTCGGCCTCGACGCAGACCACCGGGCAGCTCATGATGTCGTAGAGCTTGAGGCTGCCCATGTGCGGGCTTTCGGCGAGCAGGCGCACCACGTCGCGCTCGGTGACGATGCCGGCCGGCCGGCCGTCGCGGGCGACGATCAGGCAGGAGATGGAGCGCTCGGCCAGACGCGCCACGGCCTCGCGCACGGTGCAGTTGCCCGGGGCCGAGACCACTTCCCGGGTCATGATGTCGGCCACCCGCTGGGTCTCGGACAGGGCGTCGTGCCCGAGGCTCTCGATGAGGTCGGACTGGGTGAGCACGCCCCGGGCCTTGCCGGCCGCGTCCACCAGCACCAGGTGGCGCAGGCGCTTGCGGGCCAGCAGGTGGTAGGCCTCCACCAGCATGGTTTCCTCGGCCACGGCCACCACCGGCGAGGTCATGAGCTCGCCCATGGTCCGGTCGGCGAAGGTCTCGCCGCGATGGGCCGCGCCCCAGACGATGTCGCGCTCGGTGACGATGCCGACAGGCGCGCCGTCCTCCACCACCACCAGGCAGGAAATGCCCCGGTCGCGCATGACGGCGAGCCCCCGGCGCACGGGCGTGTCGGGGGTTACGGCAATGACGTCGGGGGAGATGATTTCGGCCAGTCGCCTGTCGCCCATGAAGCCTCCTCGGGCAGGGAACCTGCAATCGCGTGGGAGGCCGATGCCCGAAACGCGCCCGCTTGGCAAGACGCGCCGGCGCATCGGCGGCGGATCAGGGCGGCGGCGTCGCGGCGTACTCCGCGGCCTCGATGCGATGCTTCTGGATCTTGTTCCAGAGATTCTTCGGGCTTACCCCGAGCAGACGGGCCGCGTCCTTCTGGACGCCGGCGGATTTGCGAAGCGCCGTGAGAATCATGTTGCGCTCCATGTCCTGGAGGGTGTCGCGCAGGTTGCCGGCGGCCTCGGCGGCCGCGGCCGGCGCGGGCCCGTCGGCCGGCGCCGGCCTGGCGGACACGTCCAGGGCCCGGGCCACCTCGGCGGCGGTGAGCACCTCGCCGGAGCTGAGGATGGCGGCGCGCTCCAGGGTGTTGGCCAGCTGGCGGACGTTGCCCGGCCAGTCGCCGTCGAAAAGAAGCTGCATGCCCTCCCGGGACACCCCGCGCAGGTTGACGCCCACGCGCGGATTGATGCGCTCCAGGAAATGGGCGACCAGAAGGGGCAGGTCCTCCTTGCGCTCGCGCAGGGGCGGCAGGGGGATGGCCGCCACGCTCAGGCGGTAGTAGAGGTCGGCCCGGAACTTCTTTTCCGCCACCATGTGCTGGAGGTCCTGGTTGGTGGCGGCGATGATGCGGATGTCGATGTCGATGGGCCGCGAGCCGCCCACGCGCTCGATCTGCTTCTGCTCCACGGCCCGCAGGAGCTTGGGCTGCAAAAAAAGCGGCATGTCGCCGATCTCGTCGAGCATGATGGTGCCGCCCGAGGCCAATTCGAACTTGCCCTTTTTGAGCGTCACCGCGCCGGTGAAGGCCCCCTTCTCGTGGCCGAAGAGTTCCGATTCCAGCAGGTTCTCGGGGATGGCGGCGCAGTTGACCTTGATGAAGGGCGCATGGGACCGGCGGCTGA
This sequence comes from Pseudomonadota bacterium, assembly GCA_023390395.1. Taxonomy (GTDB): domain Bacteria; phylum Desulfobacterota; class Desulfovibrionia; order Desulfovibrionales; family Desulfovibrionaceae; genus Solidesulfovibrio. The sequence continues at coordinate 5,543 of JAEWCY010000053.1, forward strand.
GCGCCTGGATGGCGTCGGCCACCACCTCCTTGCCCGCGCCGGATTCGCCGGTGATGAGCACCGTGGAATCGAGGGGGGCCACCCGGCGCACCATGTCCACCACGGCCCGCATGGCCGGGGACTGGCCCACGACCACCGGGCCCCGGCCGCAGCTCAGGGCGGACTTGAGCCGGGCCAGTTCCTCCACCAGGCCGCGGCGCTCCAACGCCCGGCGCACCACCACCTCCATCTCGGCCAGGGAGAAAGGTTTGGCGAAAAAGTCGTAGGCCCCCAGCCGCACGGCCTCCAGGGCCTTTTCCCTGGCGGCGTAGCCGGTCATGACGATGACCTCGGCCTGGGGACAGGCGTCCTTGAGGCGGGAGAGGCCCTCGATGCCGTCCATGCCGGGCAGCATGACGTCGGTGACGACCAGGTCGAACGGCTCGGTCCGGGCCCTGGCCAGGCCCTCCTCGGCCGAACCCACGTGAACGGGCTCGTAGCCGCGCGCGGCCAGGGCCTCGGTCAGCATGGCCCCGAAGGCCGCGTCGTCCTCGATGACCAGGATTCGGGCGGGCATCAGCGCTCCTGGGGCAGGCGGCCGGCGTGCCTCACGGCTGCCTGTCCGGGAAAAAACTGTGCATGGTTTCGGCCAGGCGCGCCTCCATGCCGGGCACCAGCCCGGCCACGTCCTCGGCCCCAAGCCCCAGGCTCTCCCAGGCGGCCGGGGACAGGGGAGCGACGTGCCGGTTGCCGCTGCCGCCCCAGCCCATGGCCGTGGCCACGCAGTCGGCCAGATGGACGACGGCCGGCTCCTCGACGAAAAGCGGCTCGTCCAGGTCGTGGTGGTAGCGCACCATCTTTTCGAGGTTGGCCGGGAACTGCCATTTCTGGAGCAGCAGCCCCCCCAGGGCGGCGTGGTCGAAGCCGAGCAGCTCGCGCTCGGCGAGGCAAAGCGGCTCGCGGCCGGCGGCGGCCCGGCGCATGGCCCCGGCCATGTGGGTCGAGGCCTGCTTGAAAAGCACGATGCGGCCGATGTCGTGGAGCAGCCCGGCCACGAAGGCGGCTTCGGCCCCTTCCTGGCCGAGGGCCACGGCGATGGCCTGGGCGGCCACGGCGCAGCCCACGCTGTGCTCCCAGAAAAGCCGCATGTTGACCCAGTGCGGCGGGATGTCCTGGAAAAGGGGCAGGACCGAGACGCCAAGGGCCAGCGTGGCCAACTGGCGGCCGCCGACCACCACCACGGCCCGGGACAGGCTGTCCACCTTGGACGGGAAGCGGCCGCGCACGGCCCGCATGGTGCGGGCGTAAAAGGGGCTGTTGACCAGGCGCAGGAGCTTGGCGGCCAGGCTCGGGTCGTGGCGGATGCTCGCGGCGGCGTCCTCCACGGTGCTGGCCGGATCGCGCAGCACCTCGCTGATGCGCAGGTACACCTCGGGCGGGGAGACGAGCTTGGGCTCGTCGCGCAGGAGCATGTCGGGCGAAGCCAGGGGCGGGGGGACGTCCTCCACCGGGCGCGGGGCCTCGCCGTGGGACGGCGGGGCCGGGACGTCGCCGGGGGAGGCCTTGCGGCGCCTGATCTCGCCGGCCAGGGCCAGGCGACGCAACAGCGGCGTCAGGGGATGTTCGGGATCGAGCAGGCACAGGCGTTCGGCCACCGCCGCCTCGGCGGCAGCGACCACGGCCTCCTCGTCGGAGAACGCGGGCGGCGGCGCGGCCGCGGGGATTTCGCCCACTACGCCGACGTCGGGCAGATTCCAGGCCAGCAGGGACTTCAAGTGCCCGTGGTCCAGAGTCGTGCCCTTGGGCATGAGGAAGCGCCCGCCGGGCGTCAGCACGTCCTCGGCCAGCACCATGCCCGCCCGCAATTCGGAAACGTTGCGCCTGACCATTGCCTCCCGCCGCGCGATGAAAAATCCCTGCCTTTTCGGGTTGCGCGATCATAAGGCATTGGACCTGCCTGTCAAGGAACCCGGCTCTCCCGCGATGCGTCCCCCGGACCGTCGGCGACCTCCACGACCAGCCTTTGGGGATGGCCCTTGGCGGCGGGTTCGAAACGCAAGGCTCCGCCGTTTTCGTTGAGAAAATTGATGAACGCCGCGACCGGGGCCTCCCGCGCCCCGACCTCGGGCACGCCCTCGAGCACAATGACCGCCCCGCCGGCCGGCGGGGCTTCCAGGCTCACGGCCACCGCCCCGGCGGCCGCCTCCAGGCTTTGGCGCGTGAGCGCCGCCAGGCCCGTCAGAAAGGGTTCCCTGCGCAGGCGAACCGTGACGCCGGGCCGGATGCGCCTGGCCACGGGATCATGGCCGGCGGCGCGCGGCATGCGGTCGAGGATGGCGACGAGCTCCTCGTCCAGGCGCACGGCGGCGAGGCAGGGCCGCGCCCGGCCCTTGCGCTCGAATTCGCCGCGATACCGTTCCAGGTCGCCGCGCATGCCTTCCTTGATCTCGCCAAGAGCCGCCGCGCGCTCGACCAGGCGCGGCACGGCCCGTTCGAGCACGGCCTGGCGCAGGGCGCGGCCGTGACGCGAGGCTTCCTGGACATCGCCGGCGGCCGCCGCCGCATCCAGGCCGTCGAAGCCGACGCCGAGCCTGCCGACCCCGTCCAGGACGCGCCCCAGACGCAGGAGCTCGGCCTCGAAGGCGGACAAGGCGTTGCCCACGCCGTGGAGATAGACGCCGGCGGCGGCGAGCTGTCCGGCGGCGTAAGCCGCCTCGGCCTGTCGTTCGGCCAGCTCGCGGCGCAGCACGGATTCTCGCAGGGCCTTGGTGCGCCGCACGAGCATCCGGGTGCGCTGCTCCACGCGCCCGGCCAGGGCCTCGTTGGCCAGACGCAGCCGCTCCTCGGCTGCCCGCCGCCGCCGGGACTCGCGGGCGGCCAGGAAGGCGAGCCCGAGCCCCCCGACGCTCAAAAGCCCGAGCATGAGCCGCAGCGCCCCCACCCGGGCGGCCACTTCCGGCAACACGGCGGCGAACTCGGCCACCGCCCGCTCGTAGTCCAGAACCACGTACCAGGCCAGGGCGACGCAGATGGCCGCAGCCAGGGGCAGCAACACGTCGGCCTCGCGCAGCCCCGCGCCAGCGGCGGGCTGGTCGTGCTTCTTCCGATGCTTTTCATTGGCGGTTGCGGACATGGCGACCTCGACGCGGCGCACCTCGAAGCTGAGAAAGCAAAACCCGGGCCAGGTAAAAAAACCTGCCCGGGCGCAAAAGAAATCCACCGCCGCAGGACCGGCTTCCCCCGGGCGCTCCACCGTGCGTGGAGCGCCCGGGGGAAGCCGGTCGCAGCCGGGAGCCTCCGGAAACCGGGCCCCCTATTCCGGGAGATTGATGCCGAAATCCATGCGGCCGAAGGAATCCAGGCCGTCGTCCATGCCGCCGCTCTCCACGTTCTCCTCCACCACGCGGGGCGCGGCGGACTTGGTCTTGCGACGGCGGCGGGCGATGATCTCCTTGAGCAGCTCGTCGCGACCCATGTAGCAATCCAGGCACATGTCCTCGCGGGGGCTGAATTCGGAGGCGCGCTTGCGCAGGTTGCAGACCTTGCAGATGCGGGCGTCGGACACGGGCGTGGCGGAGTCCTCGTCGTCCTCTTCCTCCAGGACAGGCTCGTCCTCGACCTCGGCCAGGACCTCCTCGACCTCCTCCCGCTCGCGGCGCACGGGCTTTTCCTTGCGCGCCTTGGCCGGGGCGGCCGGCCGCGGCGCGGGCTCCTCGTCGTGGGCGTCGGCGTCCACGCGCAGGGCGAAGGGCCCTTTTCGGGTGCGCACCTGGATCTCGCCGGAGAGCAGTTCCGGAAAGAGTTCGGCGAAGATCCGCACGAGCTGGAACTTCTTGTCCACGCCCTTGCGCCGCACCCGGATGTAGGCCCGGTTGCCCTGGACGGTGGGCCAGATGGCCTTGTCCAGGTTGGCGTTGCCGTCCTGCAGGAAGCGCCCCTCGACGACGAAGCCTTCCTCGCAGATGAAATAGTCAGTCCCCGGTTCGCAGTGAAAATAGTCCGCTTCGGGAGGTATCTTCTTCCAAGCCAAGGCCGGCCCCTCGCTTTGCCCCAACAGGCCTCTTAGAGTCCCAAATCCTGGTTGATCAAGATCACCGTGATCCGCCCCCTGGGAAAGGACTTTTCGGTGATGGTCCACACGTTGCAAATGCGCTCCGGGCTGCCGCAGTCCTCGCAATGGGAGGTGGCCACGCAGGGCGTCTTCTTGGACAGGCGCATGGCGTTGGCCGGCGCGGCGAATTCCTTGATGCGGCTTATGGCGGAAGTCAAGTCCGAAACGAGCTTGTTGCGCCCGACGAGGACCACCGCCTGCCTGGGGCCGAAAGCGATGGCGCAGGCCCTGTTGCCGATCATGTCCAGGTTGACGAGGACGCCGTCCTCGGTGACGGCGTTGGTGCCGGTGACGAAGAGGTCGACCAGGAGAGCCTGCCGGCGGCGCTCGTAGGCCTGCTCGGGGGTGATGGTCCGGTCCAGGGTGTCGAGCACCTCGATGCCGGGCGTCCCGGCCAGGGCCTCGGCCAGGCCGGTGGCGGCGAGGGTCATGGAACCGCCGTAGGAAACGGTCTTCGCGCCGGAGGCGGGCAGGATCTCTTCCAGGAAAAGCGCCTTGGCCGCGGCGGCGTCCGGCACGACATGGGCCTTGAAATGGTTCTTGCGCAAGGCCTCGGCCGTTTCCTCGAGCCGCTTCGCGTAATAGAGGTCCGTCGGCGACGTCATGTTCCCTCCTTGCGGCCGTCCGGGCGGCCGGCGGATGCCCTTTTAATCAGGCTGCCCAAAAAAGCAAGGCGTCCGGGTCAGGGATAGACCGTACGCAGTTCGCCCAGAAACTCCCCCACCGTCGGATCCTTGCGGTTTTCCCGCACTACGACCCAAACACCCCAGGAAACCGGAATGTTCCGGTTCTTCTTGTTGGCGTAGAAGGCATCCAGGGCCGTGACGATCTTTCCGGCCGGCATGCCGGCGAAAAAGGCGTCGGACTGACGCATGATGCTTTCCATGATGTCCGAGCAGATGGTGTATTCGTTTTTGAGGGTGATGCCGAGGATGTTCTCGTTGAGGTTGAAGCCGTCGAAGATGCCGAGCACGAGGTCGGTCTTCTGGTCCCGCGTAAGCCCCGCCCAGTAGGCCCCGGCCCGCTTGGCGGCCTGCGCCTGGGCCGTGGACGCGAGCAGGACGCATAAGGCCAGGGCAAAAAGCAATGCCGTGGCCGCGCCCCTTGCCGGGCGGTCGCCGCGCCTGTGCGCCATCGTCGTGCTCCTCGGACCGTCGCCTTGGGACATGCGACGATACGGTTTCCTTGTAGGGCAAGCTGCGTATCGTTTCAACATATTGGCAAAAAAAACATGCGCTTTCACGTGGAAAGCATCTCTGGCGGCAGATGCCCGGCGCTGATGCGCCCCACGTACGTTCCCCGACGGGAGACGGCCAACTCGGTCATGGCCGTGTTGGGATAGGCCACGGCCGTGCGGAAGGAACGAAAGCGCGTCATGGCCTCCTCCACGCCGAGGGGGCCGGAAAGGAGCCGCAGCAGCACGCCGCGCAGAAACTGGCCATGAGAAAAGATCGCCGACGTGCCGGGAAGCGGCTCAAGGCGCTCCAGGAAGGCCTCGACCCGGTCCCAGAATTCCACGAACGTCTCGGCCCCCTCCCCATCCCTGTAGCGCGGGTCGAGGCGTTGCCAGTATTCGACCACGGCCTGGCAACGGTCCAGGCGTGTGGTGCCCACGTAGCGGCGCGGGGCGAGATAGGTGAATTCCTGGATGGGCCACACGAAAACGGGGGCGTCGGGAAAGCGTTCGCAAAGCGGCTGGGCCGTCTGGGCCGCCCGGTCGAAGGGGGAAAAAATCACCCGGGCGGGAGCCCGCCGGAAGCAAGAGGCCACCAGGGCGGCCTGGGCATGCCCCAACGGCGTGAGGGGAATGGTGTCCGGGTGCTCGGTCGCCTCGCCGGCGTTGGAGGCGCTCTGGCCGTGGCGGATGAGGCGGACGACGGGCATGGGCGGCTACCGGATGACGAATTGCAAATAGTACAGGCGCACGACGCGCGGCGCGCCGATGGCCTTGTTCATGACCGCGATGATCTCGTCCTTGAGCCGGCGCTTGGCGAGTTCGCCCGAGAGCTGGGCCGCGGTCTTGTCGCGCAGGAAGAGCAGCACGGCCTCGCGCGCCCGGGGTGAGGCGGCCTGCACCGCGCCGTTCTCGTCCTGGCACTGGGCCTCGAAGCCGATGTAGAGCCTGGCCAGACGGTCGCCGTCGGCGATGCTGACCTCGAGCAACGGATAGATGGCCCGGCCGCCCTTGGCCGTGACTTCGTCCTGGGCCGCGGCCGGCCCGGCCCAGAGAGCAAGGGCCAGGAACGCGGACAAGACGCCGGGCACGAAGCCCATGCTCCCTGTCCGGCGCCGCCACGGGGCTCCGCCCGCGCCATGCATCCCGCGCTGCGTCCTCACGCCGTCCCCTCCGTCACCGACGCCGACTTCGCCGCCGCCTCAACGCGCCCTGCCCTCTCCCGAAAACGCCTCCGCGTCAAGACGTGTCGCCACGACGGCGGCCAGGACCGCGGCGGCGAGCAACAGCCCGACCGCCGCGCCGAAACCGAATCTGTCCAGGACCACGCCGGGCAGGTAGGCGCCGAGCGCGCCGCCGGAATAGTAAAAGGAAATGTAGAGGCCGTTGACAAGCCCCTTGTGCTCCCCTTCCGCGCCGTTGAGCACCCCCGGGGCCACGGAATGGGCCAGGAACATGCCGGAACACAGCACGAAGACGCTGGCGAAGATCGCTCCCTGGGACGGCAGGGCGAAGATCGCCGCCGCGGCGATGACCACCGCCGCGCCCAGGGCCATGGTCCGGGTCGGCCCGCCCAGGCGTTTCGAGAAGCGATGGGAGGTCAGGCAGGCGACGATGCCCATGAGGTAGCCGGCGTACATGCTGCCGGCCCGAAGCGGCGAATAGCCGCCTTCCAGCCGACCGAGACGGAAGGGCAGCAGGTTGAGCATGCCGGAAAAGACGAAAAAGAGCAGGGCCACCACCAGATAGGTGGCCACGAAGCCGTTTTTGCGCAGCACCCGGGGCGCGTATTCCAGGCGGATGGGCGAAAAAGCGGCCCGGCCGTCCGGGGGCAGGAACAGACAGCCCGCGGCGCACAAGGCGAGCACGGCGGACAGGCCGTAGAAAGGAATCCGCCAGCCCAGGGCGTCGGCGGCCAGACCGGAAAAAAAGCGGCCGAAGAACCCGCCGAAGACCGTGACCGCGATATAGACGGCCATGACCCGGCGAAGCGACGCGGCCGGGGACGAGGTGGCCAGGTAGGTCATGAGCGCCGTCAGGAGCGCCGGCACGAGCACCCCCTGGCCCACGCGCACGGCGATGAACCAGGTGAAGTCCGGGACCAGGCACAGCCCGGCCGTGCACACGGCCAAAAGCGCCAGGGACGCGCCGATGAGCGGCTTGGCCGGCACGGCGTCGAGAAAGAAGCCGTAGGCCAGGGGAGCGAGACCGAGCGGCAGCATGGTGGCTGTGGTGGTCAGCGAAGCCGTGGCCTCGGAGACGCCGAAGGCGCGGGCCAGGACCGGCAGCAAAGGCTGGGGGGCGTAGATGGAGGAAATGCCGCACACGGTGGCGGCGTACAGTACGGCAAGGGTCCAGGTGTTCATGACGACGTTTCCCAGGCGTTGCGGCGCGGCCCGAACATAGCGCCGATTCTGCTGGGAGAAAAGAAAAACCTGAAATACAGCCGGTTGAAAAGCCCGCGGCGTCGCGGGAATGGGGACGACGCCGCGGGCTGGCGGCGATGGGGGCCATGCAGGGAGAGCCGCGCCGCCGCCGCAAGGGGGGCTGGCGGCGGCGCGACGCGAGGGCCCGTCGCCAAATGCCGGGATGCCGGGCACGCCGAAACGCCTCAGGACAGCCGGTCGATGTCCAGGGACTCGCCGCAGTTGGGGCAACGCGACAGCCGCGCCTTGAAGAGGAGCCGGGGCCGGAAGAACAGCGCGCGCCAGGTCGGGCCGGCGGGCCGGAACTCCACCATGATGGACATGCCGCAGCGGCAATAGCGTCGTTGCATGATGCGCCTCCTTGTTGCGCGGCCTGCGCAACATGTGTTTATTTTTATAAACCTTTCACACAAAAAAAATTACAGTTCCCGGCCGATCCAGAGCACCCGGCCGATGACGCGCAACGCCTCGAGCTCGTCGCCGGCGAGAACGATGGGGGCGTAGTCCCGGTTGTCGCTCAGAAGCACCAGGGACCCGGGCCGCTTTTCCACCCGTTTGACGAGCACCGTGTCCTCCACGCCCAGGGCGTAGACGGCGTGAGCCACCACGGCGGTCTGCCCCTGGTCGATGAGCGCCAGGTCGCCGTGGCGGATCTCCGGTTCCATGCTGTTGCCGACCACGTCCATGAGCACCATCTGGGCCGGGTTGCCCTTGCGGCGCAGCCACTCCCGGCGAAACGGGTAGCGCGCCTCCACCTCGCCCTCGGTCTCGAAGGAGCCCCCGCCGGCGCAAAGCCGCGCCCGCACCTTGGGTACGGAGACGAACATCCCGGCGGCCTCGCCGTCGCCCTGGCCGCCGGTCCGGCCGAATTCCAGCCAGTCGGCGTCCACCCGGGTCCGACGCGACACGGCCAGGATCCAGGCCTTGGGCACGGCGTCCTTGCGCTTGGCCTGGGTCACGGCCGAGCGGTGCACGCCGAGCCAAGCCGCGAGTTCGGCCTGGGAGCCGACGCCGGCCGCCTTGGCCGCCCGGGCGAAAAAGCCCTCGAAGCCCCCGGAAACGGCCGTCCGTTCGTCGTTTTGCGCACTCATGTTTATCCTTATAAACAACCCCAACGGATGGCGCAACCCCTTTCTCGGGCAACGGGCATTTTTTCCGCCGCGCTAAAGAACGCCTTCAAGGCGGCCGATAAGCCCACCGACAAACCAAGTCGTCCCAGGCGAGGCCCGGGCGACGCAGACAAGGATGTCGCCATGACCGTACCAGAAAAGTCCCTGCGCCCGCCCGGCCAGCAGGCCCCCTGGCAGGAGTCCCCGGAGGAGCGCGCCCGGCGCATCGACGACCTCAAGCGCCGCGTGGCCTCCGGGACCTACCTCATCCAGCGCTACGAAATCATCGAGGGCATTCTCGACGCCCTTTCCGCCGACGCGCCGTAGTCGGTCGTTTCACGACTCTTGCGCGCCTTTCGTTTTCGCGCCCTGCACGACGGCCAAGGCATCCGCCGCGGTCCAGGGCGGCGCGTCGTCCGCTTCGAAATCCGGACATACCAGTTTCTGGCAATGCAGATAGAGGCCGCCGGCCTCGCCGTGGCCGTAGAGCGGGTCGCCCACCAGCGGATGGCCGGCGGCGGCCAGGTGGGCGCGTATCTGATGGCGCGCCCCCTTGGCGATGCGGCAGGCGACGAGGCTTAGCTCCTCCACGTCCTCCAGGGGAGTGACGGACGTACGGCGCAGCAGGTCGGGATCGGGCCGGGACAGGACCCGGGTCTTGACCCGGTCGGTCGCGTCCAGCCGGAAATCCGCCACGAAGGGCGCGTCGACGCGCCCGTGGACCACGCACAGGTAGGTCTTCTCCACCCGGCCCGCGTCCTCGCCCCGCCGGTAGCGCGCCGCCGCCCCGGGGGCCAGGGCCACGGGCACGATGCCGCTGGTGAGCCTGTCCAGGCGCGAAAGGAGCACCGCCCCGGCATCGGGAAAAAGGCGCGGCAGCAGGGCCTCCAGGCTCTCGCCGCCGCCGTGGGCGATGGCGGCGCTGTGCAGCCCCGCCGGCTTGGACACGGCGGCGTAGGCCTCGCCGCGAAAAAGGATCGGCACGTCTTCGGGAGAAAAAAAGTTTGTCGCCGCAGGCGCGGCCAGGGCGGCAAGTTTTTCCCCGGCCCGCACACGGTAGGCCGCCTCGCGCGGCCGGCCGTCCACGAGCACCCGGCCCGCCTCGATGAGCCGCCGCCGGCCCCGCAGCCCGACCGTCGGCCACAGAAGCGCCGCGGCCCTGTCCAGGCGCTCGCCGGCCAGGGCCGCGTCCACCAGGACATCTTTTCCGTCGTTCATGGCCCAAGCATAGCCAAGCGCCCCCGGAAAGCAACGCCAGAGGAGACGGGCATACCGCCTCCTCGAATTACCCAACCCGAAATCAACGGAAGGTCCAGGAGGGACGCGTCCCTCCTGGCCGCCGGAGGCTTCTTCCCCCCTTTCCCCCGAATCCCGGCTAGTTGCCGCGTTCGGCCGTGCGCAGGCGCTTGGCCGTCAGCTCGTAGTTGTCCTTGAAGAGGTTGTCCCGGGGATTGCAGCGAAGGGCCTGCTCGAAAAGGGGCAGCGACTCGGCGGTGCGGCCGAGCTTGTGGAGCGACAGCCCCATGTTGTTGTAGGCGGCGCAGAAATCCGGGCAGCCGGCCACCACGACCTTGTAGCCCTCGATGGCCCCGGCCAGGTCGCCGCCGCCGCGCCGGGCCTCGGCCGCGTCGAAGGCGGCGGCGCAGGTCGCCCTGGCGTCGCCGGCGGGCCGGGCCGCCTGGGCCAGACGGCTCTTGGTCAGGGCGGCGTTGTCGCGGTAGAGCTTTTCCCCGGGGGCGCATTTGACCGCCTCGTCGAACCAGGGCAGGGACTCGGCGGCGTAGCCCAGGGAAAAAAGCGACGCGCCCACGTTGTTGTAGGCCTGGCAGGTGTCCGGGCAGAGGTTGAGCAGGGACTGGTAGTCGCGGATGGCCCCGGCGTGGTCGCCGCCGGCGCGCCGAGCGGTCGCCTGGCGGCCGATGGCCTCGCAGCGGGCCTTGCGGTCGACGTCGGCGGCCTTGCCCGTTTGGCCTTCCCGGACGGCCTGCTCGCGGCGGGCGGCCTCGCGCGTGGCCAGCCCCGCCTCGATGCGTCGCTCGGCGTCCCGGGCCTTGGCGGCCAGGCTCCCCGGCAGGGGGCCCTTCTCACGCAGGGCGCGCATGGCCGCGTCCGCGCCGGCCACATCCTTTTTGCGCAACAGCGCCTCCACCGCCTCCAGGCCCGAGGCGGCCTCGGCCTCGGCCCCCTGGCGGGCGGCGAGAATCTTCTCGCGCCAGCCGGCCACGGCCCCGTGCCCGGGGCGCACGGCCTCGGCCTCGGCCACGGCGTCGAGCGCCAGGTCGAAGCGGCGGGCCGAAAGATAGTCCCTGGCCCGGTCCAGGGCCTCGTTTACGGCGTCGCGGGCGCGCGTCAGCTTGTCGCGGCGGGCGGCGAGGCCGGCGTCCCCCGGCAGCAGGGCCAGCATGTCATTGACCGACAGGATCGCGCCGTCCAGGTCGCCGACGGCGGCGCGCTTGTCGGCCTCGGCGGCCAGGGCGGCCAGCCGCTTGTCGCGGTCGAGGCGGTGGGCCAAGGCCCCTTGCAGGGCGGCCAACCGGGCATGGCGGGGATTGACCCTGGCCGCCTCGGCCAGGGCGGCGCGGGCCTCGTCGGGCTTGCCGGCGGCGATGGCCGCCTCGGCCTTTTCCTCGGCCCGCAGCAGGCGTTCCCGGGCCTGGGCGATCTCGCCCCGGGCCCGGGACGCGCCGGGATGTTCGGGGTCCAGGGCCGCGGCCTCGGTCAGGGTGGCCAGCGACGCGTCGGCCTCGCCGGCGTTCCACTGGTCCCGGGCCCGGGCCAGGCGCTCGTCCATGCGCCAGGCCTTGTCCTTGCGCGCGGCGATGGCCGCCTCGAGCTCGCGCGTGGCCCGAAAGCGCGGATTGACGGCCCGGGCCTCGTCCAGGGCCAGGGCGGCGCTGTCGAACCGCTTGGCCGCAAGGTAGGCGGCGGACTGCTTGAGCGCGGCCAAGAGCCGCTCCCGGTCGGCCACGAGCCGCTCGCGGGCGGCCTTGGCCGCGGCGTGGCCCGGGTCCAGGGCCAACGCCTCGCCGGCCCTGGCGATGGCCTCGTCCACCTCGCCGGCGTCCCAGCGCTCCCGGGAAAGGGCCAGGAGCTTGGCCACCCGGTCCAACACGTCGCGGCGCGCCCCGGCCTCCCGGCGCAGGCCCTCGATGGCCCCGGCCCGGGGATTGACCTTGGCCGCCTCGCCGAGCATGGCCGCCGCTTCGGAAAAATCGTCCACGGCCAGGGCCGCCCCGGCCTTGGCCAGGCAGGAGTCGAGCCGGGCCTTGTCCCGGCCGATGCGCTCCAGGGCGGCAAGCGCCGGGATGTCCTTGGGATTGCCCCGGGCCGCCTTGCCGGCCAGCTCCAGGGCGCGGTCGGGCTCTCCGGCCGCCCAGGCCTCCTCGGCGGCGCGCACCAGCCGGTCGATCTCCCGGGCCTTGGCCACGGCCGTGTCCAGGGCCTCGCGGGAGACGGTCACGGCGAAGCCGCCCTGCCCCCGGCCCAGGAGCAACCCCCGGGAATCGCGCACCTCCAGGGTAGCCTGGCATTCGCCCACGGCGTCCCGCGAGACCGCGATCTCCCGGCCGTCCTCGCCGCCGCGCACCCTGGCCCCGGGGCACAGGCTCCAGCCGTAGGAAAGGGGCGCATGGCCGGGAGGGGGCGAAACCGCCGCCCGCAGCCGCACGTTCTGCCCCACGGCCACGCCGTCGGCGGCCACCGGTCCCTCGCCGTCGCGCCAGACCGTGGCCGGGGCTTCGAGGAGCCCTTTGTTCTCCACGGTAACCGCATAGGGCCTGGCCGCGACGGACAGGGAGGCCGCGCCGAGGTGCGTCTCCTTGCCGCTGCCGGCGGCGGTGGCCGTCACGCGCACGGGCACGGTCCCGGCCGCCGTGGGGTAAAAAGTCAGGGAACGCTCGTCCACGCGCACGAGCCGGGCCGTGTCCGGCAGCGGGTCCCAGCGGAACTCCACGCCGTCGTGGACCGGAAAGTCGCGGATCGAGACCGTGGCCTCCTCGCCGACCAGCGGCGCGGCCGGGCTCACGGCCAGGGCGAAGGCCGGCCGGCCCACCTCCAGGTCCACGGGCTCGGACACGGCGGCCAATCCCCGCGACGGGCCGGCGCGCGGCACGACCTCGACCCAGACGCGCTGGCGGCCGGGACGCAGGAAGACCACCGTGTTGGTGAAGGGCCCCTCCTCTTCCAGGAACCGGGCCCCGGCGTCGCCCTTCCAACGGCAGACGTAGCCGCCCTGGGGCAGCTCGCGCTCGCCGTCGAAAATCTTGGCCTCGAAGGAGGCCGCGCCGCCGACGCGCACCGTGCCCTCGGCCGGGGCGCTCTTTTTGAGTTCCACCCGCAGGCCCGGCGCGCCGCCGGACTCGTGGCCGTCGCCGGCCGTCGGCGAACCGGCCGGCTGCTCCGGAGCGCGCACGGCGGCCAGAGCCGGGCCGGCCGCCCGGGCCGACCCGGCAAGGACGGCCGGGCATACGCCCGCGGCCGCCAGGAAGACGACGGCCAGGGCTCGCCAGGAGCCGGTGAAAGAGAAAAGGAAATGGATTTTCACGATGTCGCTTCCCTGCGTTTGCCGGGATGAAGCAGCAATCGTGCCAGGAAAAAACCGCCGCCCCCTCTAAGGGAAGCACGCAGGCGTCCGAAAAGAACCGGGCAAGGAGACCGTCATGAAAAACGTCATCGCCCGCCTGCAGGACACCCCGGCGCACGTGCTCGACATCCGCCAGCCCGAACATGCCGCCAGGCTGAGCGAGGCCTTCGCCCGGGAGCGCATGACCGTCCAGGCCGCCCTGGCCGAACTTGCCGCCATGCGCTTCGCCGACGCCGCCGCCCGCGAGGCCACCTCGCTCGCCACCATGTCCCCCCTGCCCGGCCACGGCCTCATGAACAGAGCCCCCCGCGAAGTGCTGCGCCTTCGCGCCGCGCTGTTTCTGGTGTCGTGCCACGAGCATCGGATGAATTAGAGGGGCAGAAAGAAGGGATGCCTCCGGCGGCCAGGGAGAAACTTTTTGGAAAAAGTTTCTCCCTGGACCCTTTTCAAAAACTTTCAAAGGGGAGGCTGGGGGGATGTTCACAGGAAGCGCCGGAAAGACGGTCCGTTAGCCAGTTCCGCGCCGTGCATGGAAAAGCCGCGCCCGAAAGGGACGCGGCTTTTTGACGTCGAAAGACGGGGCGGCGATGACCAGACTCCTCTGGCCGCCATGCCCCCTTGAGGGAGTCCAGAGGGCGCCAGCCCTTTGGCCGCCGGAGGCGTCTCCCCTACTCAACCAACCGACTATCGCCCGAGGCCGAGCTGTTCCATGAGCACGCCGAAGTCGAGGTTGGCGTTGATGAGCTGCGCGCCCTGGCGAATTTTGATCTCGTCGCGCAGCTTGTGGCGCATTAAAAGCGTCTCCATTTTCTTGGCCACGGTATAAGTGTCCTCGCGCACCACGATGATGGGGATCTCCAGCACCTCGGAGCGGGTGAGGATGATGTCGTTGGGATAGAGGTTACCCGTGAGCACCAGACACGGGCTGTCGCCCTCGAGCGCCACGAGATGCACGTCGGAGCGGTCGCCGCCGACGATGATGGCGGAATTTTTCTGCCGCCTAAAGTGCGTCATGAAGTTTTCCACCTGCATGGTGCCGATGAGGAAACTCTCCACGATGCGGTCGGCCTTGTGGTGGGCGGAAATCACCTTGCCACCCAGGCGGTCGGCCAGGTCGGACACCTTGATGGCGGCCATGAGCGGGTCCTTGGGGATAATGCCAAGCACCCGGATGCCCCGGTCGCGCAGGAAGGGGGCGATGAGCGTGTGCGTCTCGTCCAGGAAGTTCTGCGCCACGTCGTTCAAGATGACCCCGGCCAGGTGGTCGCCGAGCTGCTCGCGCAACACGAGCAGATAGTCGTAGTTGAGCTCCTTGGAATAGCGGTCGATGACCACGGCCTTGAGCCCGAGCTCACGCACCACGCGCACGCCGTCGGCGTTGCAGTATTTGCCGGTGTGCATGCCGCCCGAACCGCCGATCAGGGTGACGTCCTTGCCGGCCGCCACTTTCTCGTAGGCGTCGCGGATCATGCCCATCACGTCGCCGGTCTGGTTGCGGAAGGCCTTGACCTGGAAATCATGGGAAGCGATGATCGGGGTCAGGGTTTCCGGCGCTTCGTCCGTGCGCAGGATGCGCTGGACATGGTAGGCGTCGTCGTCCCACAGCCGGCCGTCGATCTCCCGGGGCATGGCCCCCACGGGCTTCAAGTAGCCTACGCGGTAGCCTTCCTTCTGGAAACGCAGCCCAAGGCCCATGACGACCATGTTTTTACCGGAATATCCGGCGGTTGCGCCAATATATAATCCAGCCATGGTGCCTTCCTCCTGTGGCTGCTCGGGAAACGCCCTGCGCCGCCTTCGGCTGCCTCGGCATAAAATGCCCGCACCGGCCGGGATAATCAAGCCAATTGCCGGCGCACAGGGGAAAAACCCGCCGCCAGGCCGCGGCGCCCTTGCCAACGCGCCGCGAAAGGACGAAAACCGGCCGCGCCGTCCGGCACCCGATTCGTCACCCCGACGGCAAAGCGTTTGGAGCACGCCCCATGTCCGATGATACCGCCGCCCTCGCCCGATCCCTGGGCCACGCCTTTGCCAGGCCGGAGCTCCTGGCCACGGCGCTGACGCACAGCTCCTTTGCCAACGAACGCGGCGACGTCGCCAACCACAACGAGCGCCTGGAATTTTTAGGCGACGCAGTGCTCGAGTTGTGCGTGTCCGAAGAAATTTTCGCCCGCTATCCCGAATCCCCGGAAGGCGAGCTGACCCTGCTGCGTTCCCAGCTCGTCAACGAGGGCAGCCTCGCCGCCATGGCCAGGACCCTGCGTCTGGAGGAGCATATCCGTCTGGGCAAGGGGGAGGAAAACCAGGGGGGCAGGGCGCGGCCGGCGCTTTTAAGCGACGTGTTCGAGGCCGTGATCGGCGCGCTGTTCCTGGACGGGGGCTACGCGGCGGCAAGGCGCTTCGTGGCCGAGACGTTCCGAGACGTCTGGCCGGACAGGCCCC
Source organism: Pseudomonadota bacterium (assembly GCA_023390395.1). Classification (GTDB taxonomy): domain Bacteria; phylum Desulfobacterota; class Desulfovibrionia; order Desulfovibrionales; family Desulfovibrionaceae; genus Solidesulfovibrio. The sequence continues at coordinate 21,366 of JAEWCY010000053.1, forward strand.
TTGCGCCCAAAAGCAAGGATTTCAAGAGCCGACTGCAGGAGCACACCCAGAGGACCCACAAGGCCCGGCCGGTGTATGCGCTGCTCGGCAGCGACGGTCCCGAGCACGACAAGCGCTTTCGCGTGCGCCTGACCCTGCCGGACGGCCGGGAACTCACGGCCGTGGACAAGAGCGTGAAAAAGGCGGAACAGCTGGCGGCCCGCATGGCCCTGGAAAGCCTCGCGGACGTTGCGGCCGAAGTTGCCGACGGGAATTCCTGAACCCGCTTCCGGCGCGGCCCGCGCCATTTCGCGTCGCGACGGCCCCTGTCAAAAAATTGTCCGCTCGCGGCGCGGCCCATTCGGACCAGGGAGGGACCGGCGTCGCGGTCCCCGCCTCCCTGGTCCTTTTTCATAACCCACCAATGCCTTGCGCCTAGCCGCTGATAAGCTGCATGGCCATCTTCGGCAGCGAGTTGGCCTGGGACAGCATGGCCACGGCCGACTGGGTGAGAATCTGCTGGCGCACGAATTCGGTCATTTCGTTGGCCACGTCCACGTCGGAAATCTGCGATTCGGCGGACTGGAGGTTCTCGGCCTGGATCTGCAGGTTGGAGATGGTGTTCTCCAG
>JAEWCY010000079.1 GCA_023390395.1 Pseudomonadota bacterium
GAATTCGTCCGGGCGGTGCTGGCCGGCTTTGCGGCCTGCGTCGCCCGGACGAATTCCGCGACCACCACTGCCGACGCAACGCCGCCCGACGTTTCCGACCACTTCCCCACCCGCCCCCATCGGGGAGGTCCAGGAGGGGGTCACCCCCTCCTGGCGGGGTCCGGGGCAGCGCCCCGTCTTCTTCTAATCATCATCCCAATCTACGGCATGCGCAGATACCGCGCGTCCATCCAGCCGGAGACGCCGGAGTCGGACACGACGATGCGGGCCCAGCCGTTCTGGTATTCGTAGACCCGCAGGGCCTGGCCGCGGTAGACGACGGTGCGCACTTCGCAGCCCGTGGCCGGGCAGGCCCGCACGTTGACCGAATCCGCGCCCACCACGCGGACGTAGCCGGCCGGCGGCGGCGGCGTGAGGTCGATGGACACGCTGCATCCGACGGCGAGCGTGGCGAGCAGCAGCATCAGGCCGATGGCGTGGGCGACTGTCTTTTTCATGGATCCCCCCTGGCGCGACAGGAAATATTACTTTCCCACTGCCCGAATCATCACGCTTTGTCCAGGATTTCCTTGACTTTTTCCCATTGTATGCCAACAGGTCGACAATGCGTCTGAGCGTGCTCGTGGACAACAACACCTTGACCGACCGCTACCTGCTGGGGGAGCCGGGGCTTTCTTTTCTGCTGCGCGACGGCGGCAGGCGGGTGCTGTTCGACTGCGGCTATTCCGACGTGCTGTGCGCCAACGCGGCCCGCATGGGCGTCGATCTGGGCGCGGTGGACGTAGTGGCCTTGTCCCACGGCCATCTGGACCACACCTGGGGTTTGGCGCATCTGACGACGTTTTTCACCACGCGCGCCCTGGAGGGCCGCCCGCCCGGCCGGCCGCTGCTGGTGGCCCATCCCGAGGCCTTTTTGCCCAGGCGCTTAAACGGCATGAGCATCGGCTCCATGGTGCGCGAGGCGACGCTCGGCGACCATTTCACGTTCCGGCTGACCCGCGAGCCGTTGCGCCTGACGGACTGGCTTTTTTTCCTGGGCGAGATTCCGCGCCAGTTTCCTTTCGAGGACACGCCGCCCATCGGCGTGCGCCTGACGCCGGCCGGGGCCGTGCCTGACCTGCTGCCCGACGATTCCGCCCTGGCCTATCTCGGCGAGGAGGGGCTGGTCATCGTCACGGGTTGTTCCCATGCCGGCATTTGCAACATCGTGGCCCATGCCCGCGAGGTCACGGGCGAGACCCGGGTGGCGGCCATCGTGGGCGGGCTGCATCTGTTCGAAGCTTCCCAGGACCGGCTCATGGCCGTGACCGACTGGCTGGCCGAGGCCGGCGTCTCGGCCCTGTATCCCTGCCACTGCACGGGCTTGGCCGCCAAGATGGCCCTGGCGGCGCGGCTTCCCGTCCACGAGGTGGGCGTGGGGCTGACGCTCGCTTTCGGGTAGCGCCGCATTTGCCCGCAAAGCCTCTTTAGATTACAAGACCTTCCCAAAATCATCACGGGCGGCATGCCCAGGAGCGCCAAGCCATGTGGGACGCCAAGCCTCCCCGTCACGACGTTTCGCGGCTCACCGAGCACGACGTCTACCTGTTCAAGCAGGGCAACCATTTCGACCTGCCCGACAAGCTCGGCTCCCGGCCCATGACCGTGGAGGGCGAGGAGGGCGTGCATTTCGCCGTCTGGGCCCCCAACGCCAAGGCCGTGTCCGTGGTCGGCGACTTCAACGGCTGGGAGCCCGGCCGCCATGCCATGGCCGTGCGCCAGGACGCCTCGGGCGTCTACGAATGCTTCGTGCCGGGCCTCGGCACGGGCGCGCATTACAAATACCACATCCAGTCGGCCGTGGGCGACTACCGGGCCGACAAGGGCGATCCCTACGCCTTCTACTGGGAGACCTCGCCGAGCACCGCCTCCATCGTCTGGGACCTGGCCTACGACTGGCGGGACGCGGCCTGGATGGAGACGCGCCATGAGAAAAACGGTTTTTCCGCGCCGGTCTCCATCTACGAGGTCCATTTCGGGTCATTCAAGCGCGTGCACGAGGACCGCTACCGGTCGCTGTCCTACCTGGAGATGGCCGACCACCTGACCGAGCACGTGCTGCGGGCCGGCTTTTCCCACGTGGAATTTCTGCCCATCATGGAACATCCCTTTTTCGGCTCCTGGGGCTATCAGACGCTCGGCTATTTCGCTCCCACCAGCCGGTTCGGCACGCCCCAGGACTTCATGGCCCTCATCGACCGGCTGCACCAGAACGGCATCGGCGTGGTCCTCGACTGGGTGCCGTCCCATTTCCCCACCGACGGCCACGGCCTGTCCTTTTTCGACGGCACCCACCTCTACGAGCACGCCGACCCCAAGCGGGGCTACCATCCGGACTGGAACTGCTACATCTTCAACACCGGCCGCTACGAGGTGCGGGCGTTTCTCATCTCCAGCGCGCTGTTCTGGCTGTCGCGCTACCACGTGGACGCGCTGCGCGTGGACGCCGTGGCCTCCATGCTCTACCTGGACTATTCCCGGCGCGAGGAGGAATGGATTCCCAACATCCACGGCGGCCGCGAGAACCTCGACAACATCGAATTCCTGCGACGCCTCAACGAAATGGTCTACACCCGCTTCCCCGGCGCCGAGACCATGGCCGAGGAATCGACCTCCTGGCCCATGGTGTCGCGGCCGCCCTATCTCGGCGGCCTGGGTTTCGGCATGAAGTGGAACATGGGCTGGATGCACGACACGTTGCGCTACTTCGCCCGCGACCCGATCTTTCGCAAATACCATCACGGCGAGCTGACGTTCAGCATCTGGTACGCCTTTTCCGAGAACTTCGTGCTGGCGCTGTCCCACGACGAGGTGGTCTACGGCAAGGGGAGCCTGATCGGCAAAATGCCGGGCGACGACTGGCGGCGCTTCGCCAACCTGCGGCTGCTGTACGGCTACATGTACGGCCATCCCGGCAAGAAGCTGCTCTTCATGGGCGGCGAGTTCGCCCAGTGGCAGGAGTGGAACCACGACGCCGAGCCGCAGTGGGAGCTGCTGGAATCGCCGCCGCACCAGGGCGTGCTGCAGTGGGTGGCCGACCTCAACCGCCTGTACCGCGAGCAGACTGCCCTGCACGAGCGCGACTTCAAGCCCGAGGGCTTCGAGTGGATCGACTACCGCGACGCCGAAGCGAGCGTGCTGGCGTTTTTGCGCCGGGGCCGGCGGCACGACGACGTGGTGCTGGTGGCGCTCAACTTCACGCCCGTGCCCCGCGAAGGCTACCGCATCGGCGTGCCTGTCCCGGGCATGTGGACGGAGCTTTTGAACAGCGACGCCAAGGCCTACGGCGGCTCGGGCCTCGGCAACGCCGGCGCGGTCATGGCCGAGGAGATCGAGAGCTTCGACCACCCCTATTCCCTGCGCCTGACCCTGCCGCCGCTCGCCGCCGTGTTCCTGCGGCCGGCGCGGTAGCTGTTGCGGGAGGGAAGCCTCCGGCGGCCAGATCGGTGGCGCCCTCCGGACTCCCGCACGGGCCGGACCCGATGCCGGAGCCCGGCTGTGCGGGTAGCCTCGATTCATGCGCGGGACCTGGATCCGATCCCTAACCAGGTGCAACTTTTTTCCAGCAGACTATGAGCGATACAAAGAAGCGCCGCCTACGGCTTGCAGCCGTGCTGCGCATGGGAAACGGCGCGGAGAAGACGGTCAATTTCCGGCCGTGACGACAATATGATCTTCTGACCAGTAAAGCCCTCGAACAAGGAGGCATGCCCACCTCGCGAGCTTGAGGTCGCCCGTGTATCGTAGTCCGCTGCCCATGCAAGCAAAGAATCGAACGACGCCTCGTCCCCGCCACGCCGAATGCCTCGTTGGCGCAGGTTATCGAGACACTCGTCGACGTGCACAGCGAGCCAGATCAGCGTGGTCGCCCGCGCGAGGGCCGGCTCAGCCAGCCAGCCATAGACCCCCTCGATCACCCAGGCTTGGTTGGCCGCAGCGGCACGGACCATTGCGAGCGCGACCTGTTTATCACGCGCGGCGGCATAATCGCCGGGTTCCCAATGAATGTCATCGAGATCCAACGCGTCGACTGAAAACAGCAGGGAAAGTCGTTTCGCCAGGAAACTCTTTCCGGATCCGCTGTTGCCGAGGATCAGCGTGCGATCCATTGCATTTCGGTCAAGCATCGAGACCTCATCGGGCGTAAGGACGAATTATTCATGGATAAATTCTAGCTGGCGAGCATGGCCACCAGCGCCCCGACGTCCGGGGCCAGGTAGTCCGGGGCGTGTTCCGCCAGGGTCGCCAGCGTCGTGCGGCCGCTGGCCACGCCGGCGGTGCGCGTGCCGGCGGCCCGGCCCGTGGCGATGTCCATGGGGTGGTCGCCGACCATGAGCGCCCGCCCGGGCGCGACGCCAAGGGCCGCCAGGGCGTCCAGGAGATGCCCCGGGTCGGGCTTGACCCGCCGGGCGTCGTCGCGGGCGAGAAGCACCCCGGCGTAGTCGGCCAGGTCCGGAAAGACCGTGAGCACGGCCGCCCGGCAGTTGCGGGTGATGACGCCGACCTTGGCCCCGGCGTCGGCGAGCCGGGTCAAGGCGGCTTTGGTGGCCGGGAAAAGCCGGGCCGCGGCGGCCGCGGCGATCTCCTGGTCCCTGATGCCCCGGGCCACGGCCGCCTCGAAGGCGGCGGCCGCCTCCGGCGAGGACTCGCGGATGCGCCCGGCCAGCAGGGCGGCGTATTCCAGGGCGGGCAGGCCGTTTGGCGGCGGCGTCCCGGCCAGGCGGGCGGCGGCCTCGCGGGTCACCATGTCCTTCATGGCCGCGAAATCGATGACCAGTTCGGCCAGGGTGCCGTCGAAGTCGAAGACCACGGCCTCGAAAGGCGGGGAGGAATGCGTCACGCCGGAACCCTCGCTCGCGCATTGCCCCGAAGGCGCGCTGCGGTTATGCTGCGGCCCATCGTTAGCCGGGAGGGCCGCCCTTGGCAACCCGGCCGCAACCTTTTGCCGCACCCGATCCCCCATGACCGCAACCCATGACGTCGTCATCGTCGGCGCGGGCCCGGCCGGCTCCACCGCCGCCCAGGTCCTGGCCCAAAAAGGCTTTTCCGTCCTGGTCCTGGACAAGGCCGCCTTCCCCCGCGACAAGCTGTGCGCGGGGCTGCTCACCTGGAAGGCCGTGGACGTGCTGGAGCGCGTCTTCGCCGAAACGGCCGAGGGGCTGCTGGCCACGGGCGTGTTCAACACGGCCACGCCCGGCTATCGCATCCGCTTCCGCGACCGCACCATCGCCGCCGGCGAAATGTTCTACCCCTTCCACCTGACGGCCAGGCGGGTGTTCGACAAGCACCTGCTCGACCGGGCCGTCAAGGCCGGGGCGGACGTGCGCCAGGAGTGCCGGGTCGTTTCCGTGGACCCGGGAAGGGCCAGCGTGCGCCTTGACGACGGCCGGGAGTTTCGCGGCCGCCACCTCGTCGGGGCCGACGGCGTGGGCAGCATCGTGCGCGCGGCCTGCCCCTTCGACCGGTCCGCCTGGAAGGCCGGGCTCGGCGGAGCCATGGAATTCTACCTGCCGCGCACGGACCCGCTGCTTTCCGGGCGCGTCCACGAGGACCTCCACGCGCCGAACCCCACGGTCTACGCCGGCTTCCTGCGGGCCGGCTACGGCTGGGTGTTTCCCCACAAGGAGCACCTGGCCATCGGCATCGGCGGCCACAGCGCCCGCCACGCCAAGGACTTCCGGCCCAAGTTCCGCGAATTCACGGAATTCCTGGGCCTGCCCGCCGCTTTGGCCGACAAGGCCAAGGGGCATGGCCTGCCTTACGGCAACTACCTCCACGCGCCCTGGCACGGCCCGACCATGCTCGTCGGCGACGCGGCCGGACTGGTGGAGACGCTTTTCGGCGAGGGCATCTACTACGCCCTGAGAAGCGGCGAGCTGGCCGGCGAGGCCCTGGCCGCGGCCCTGTCGCGCGGCGCGGACCCGACCGCCGTCTACGGCAAGGGCCTGCGGCGCGACATCCTTCCGGAGCTCGTCTGGTCGCGCAAGCTGCGCCGGCTGCTCTACGCCAGCCAGTCCTGGGGATTTCTGCCGCTGCTGTGCTTCGTGCGCGGCGGCGGCCGGCTCCTGGGCGAGATGGTCCACGGCGTGCGCTCCTACCGCCTGCTCCTGCGCCGGGCGGCCGGGCCGAGGATCTAGGAGGGCCGCATGCGCCGCCTGTCCGTCGTGTTCGCACTGTGCCTGCTTGCGGCGACGCTGGCGGGCTGCGCCGGCACGTCCAAGAAGAAGCCCTCCGGCCCCATGCCCACGGGATTCGCCTCGGCCGACGCGAAAAACGTCCACGACTTCCTGGTCAAGTACCCGGGCGTGGTCATGAGCGGCGACGTGAAGGCCAACCTGCGCCTTTACGCCGACGGCGCGCGCATCGTGCCGTTCGTCGCCAACGTGGTGCGCCCGGTGCGGGGCAGCGAGCTGTCCGAGCGGCTGCCCGGCATCCTGGCCGCCGAGCGCGAGGCGGGACTGCGCATCGAATTCGTCGAGCCCATGCAGATCGAGGCCAAGGGCGAAAACGCCTCGGCCCGGGTGGTGGCCAAGCTCGCCTGGAAGGAACAGGGCAAGCCCAAGCAGGCGGTCATGAACTGCTTCTTCGCCCTGGTGCGCGACGAGCGCCTGACCTGGAAGATCAAGGAAGCCCACGCCGAGCCGGTCAAGGCGGATTTCTCCCTGCCGCCCAAGGCCCCGGCCAAAAAGCCCCTGCCCCCGCGAGAACCCAGGCGCGAAAAGCTCGTCATCAAAGGCGAGCCGGAGCCGAAGTCGGCCCCCCAGCCGGCCCCGCAGGCGCAACAACCAGCGCCGCCCGCCCCCCAAGACACGGATACCACGCCGCCACAGGACGCCCCGCTGCCTGAAAAAGGCCCGCAACCCCTTTTCTAGCCAGGAAGTCCCTGTAGTTGCGGTAGTGCTCGCGCCCGGCCAGCCGTTCGGCCAGGGCCACGAGCAGGCCCATGGGCGAGGCGGGCTGCCCGGCAAAGTAGTCCACGACCAGGACGTGGCCGCCCGGCCGCGTCACGCGGAACATTTCGGCCAGCATGGCGCGCCGGTCGTCCGGGGTGTTTTCGTGCAGGGCGAAGGTCGCGATGACCGCATCGCAGGCCCCGTCCGGCAGGGCCAGCCGCCGGGCGTCCATGCGGGCGAAGACCTGTTCCCCCTGACAGAGGGCCCGCGCCCGCGCGAGCATGGCCGGACTTGCGTCGATGCCGACCGCGGCGAAGCCGGCGCGGCGCAACTGCGCGACGAGCCGGCCCGTGCCGCAGCAGACGTCGCACACGCGCCTCACGCCGAGCCCTCCCAGCGTCCCGGCGACCAGCCGACGCACGGGATCGAGAAAAAGCGCGGTGGCCGGGTCGTAAAGTCCCGCCACTCCCGCATACGCATCCCCGCTCATCGTCTCATGCCCACAACGTCCCTCGTCCTCCCTTTCGGGAGGTCCAGGAGGGGCAGTGCCCCTCCTGGCCGCCGGAGGCTTTTTTCCTCTTTTTTTCTCAATGATTCCTTCCATAAATCTCGGTCATGGCGCGCAAGCGTTCGGCCAGCGGCGCTTCGAGCTGTTCTTCCACGGCCCGCCAGCCCCAGTTGCCCTTGGCCACGGAGGGCATGTTCATGCGCGCCCCTTCGCCGAGGCCGAGCAGGTCCTGCATGGGGACGACCGCCGTGGTCGCGCAGCTGGCCATGACCAGCCGGATGAGTTCCCAGGGCGTCTGTTCGGGCGCGATTTCCCGGCCGAGGTAGGCGTAAAGGGCGTTGCGGCCTTCCTCGCCGGCCTCGCCGCTGCGCGCCCAGCCGAGCGTGGTGTTGTTGTCGTGGGTGCCGGTGTAGGCCACGCAGTTGCGCGGGTAGTTGTGGGGGGCATCGCGGTTTTCGGCGATGCCCGCGCCGAAGGCGAACTGGAGGATCTTCATGCCGGGAAAGGCGAAGGCGGCCATGAGTTCGCGCACCTCGGCCGTGATCACGCCGAGGTCCTCGGCTATGAGCGGCAGCGACGGGAAATGGCGCAGCATGGTCTTGAAAAGCGCCATGCCCGGGGCCTTGATCCACTCCCCGCGCACGGCGGTCGCCTCGGACGCGGGAATCTCCCAGTAGGCCTCGAAGCCGCGGAAGTGGTCCAGACGCACCACGTCGTAGAGCGCGATGTTGTGGGCCATGCGCTTGATCCACCAGTTGAATGCGGTCTTTTCGTGGGCCGGCCAGTCGTAGACAGGGTTGCCCCAGCGCTGGCCGGTCTCGCTGAAATAGTCCGGCGGCACCCCGGCCACGAACACCGGCCGCTTGTCGCCGTCGAGCTTGAACAGTCCCGGGTCGGCCCAGACGTCGGCGCTGTCCTGGGTAACGTAGATGGGCATGTCGCCGATGACCTGGATCTCGTTTTCGCGCAGATGCCGGCGCAGCGCCTTCCACTGGGAAGCGGCCAGATACTGGGCGAAGCGCAGGCAGTCGATGGTTTCGGCCTGGCGCTGCCGCACGGCCTGCAACGCCTCGGGGCGGCGGTCGCGCAGTTCCGCCGGCCACTCGTTCCAGGCCTGGCCGCCGCGTTCGCGCTTGATGGCCTGGAAGAGCACGTAGTCGTCGAGCCAGGACGCCGCGTCGTGGCAGAAGACGGCGAATCCCGCGTCGGTTTCGAGTTTTTCCCGGTTTCGCGCGAAGGCCAGGCGCACGAGGGCCTCCTTGTGGGCCGTGGCGCCTTCGTAGTCGGCCACGGCCGGATTGCGCTGGACGTAGCCGGCGTCGAGATCCCCGGCGTCGAGCCAGCCGTCGAGGGCGAGCTGTTCGGGGCTGACAAGCAGGGGATTGATGGCGAAGGCCGAATCGCTGCTGTAAGGGGAGTTGCCGATGAAGATGGAGGTGGGCGTCAGAGGCAGGATCTGCCAGTAGGACTGGGCGGCCCTGGCCAGGAACGCGGCGAAGCGGCGCGCGCCGGGGCCGAAGTCGCCGATGCCGAAGCGCGACGGCAACGAGGTGATGTGCATCAGCACGCCGCTGGCTCTGCGCTGCATGGGGGTCTCCTTTGGGTCTAAAGGCTCGGGGAGGCGTGGGCGGGCGCGCGAAGCGGCCGCATCCGGCTTGCAATCCTCGTACGGGCGTCGCATGACGGTTCGGTTGCCGCGCGGGGGCAAGCGCCGCCTTGTCCCTCCCCTCTGGCAAAAAACGCCCGGGCTGTCCATGCGGGCCCGACCGGCCCGGTCGCGGCAAGTCAAGGCATTGACGGCGGCCGGCCAAACCTGGAACAAGGACGGCCAGAGGCTTCCTTTCCCTTTTTTCGCATGCGCCTCGAAAAGGAAACGCCATGGACCTCGAGATACTCCGCCGGGCCCTTGCCTGCCTGGAACCGGCCGCGGACGCCGGCCGCGACCTCGACGCCGCGCTGGCGCGCCTGCTTGGCGCACTGGCCGCAATGCCGGGCCTGGCCAGCGCCGCCGTGGTGCTGGCCGACGCCGACAATCCCCCGGCCATCCGGGCGCAGATCGGCGCGCCGGACGTGAGCCTGCTGCTCGAAGCCGCCCTGGAACGCGGCGCTGCCGGAGCCGCGCCCCGTGTGCTGCGCCGGGAGCTGCCGCCCGTGCTCGCCGACGCCAAGGGCGCGGTGGACCTCCCGCGCGAGGCGGCGGCCATGCTGGCCGCTCCCATTTTCGCCGGAGAAGACATGCCCGGCGGCTGGTTCTTTGCCGACGGCCTCACGGGCGGCGACGCCTCCCTGGCCGAAGAATTGCGCGGACTGACGGTCCTGGCCGAAGCCGCGGCCGTCCTGGTGCGCGCCACGTGCGTGGCCCTTGCGCGCAACCGCGACCTCGCCCGCGAGACGGTCTTTTTGCGCTCGAAGGTCTCGTTGCGCTATCGCCACGTCTTTGCCGAAGGCGTAAGCCCCCTGCTCGAACCCTTGCGCGCCGCCGTGGACAAGGCGGCCCAGTCCGACGCGCCGGTGCTGCTCCTTGGCGAGGAAGGCAGCGGCCGGGGCGTGCTCTCCCGGCTCATCCACGAGCTTTCGCCGCGCGCGGTGCGGCTTTTTTCGGTATTCGACCCGGCCGAAGGGGAACATCCCGACAGGCGTCTCTTCGGCGTCTCGCGGGGCATCGACAGGCCCGGCGTTCCCGGATGCATCGAGGAGACCGACGGCGGCACGCTGCTCATCGAGCAGGCCCACCTGCTGCCGCCGGCCCTGGTCGAGCGTCTGGCCCGGTTCCTGGCGGAAGGCGTGTTCGCGCGCGCGGGCGGCACGCGCCGGCGCACGAGCCGCACGCGGCTGCTCTTTTCGGCCCCGCCCCAGGGGCTCGCTCCGGAACTCGCCGCCGTGGCCGCCATGGCCGTCATCCGCGTGCCGAGCCTGCGCGAGCGCTCCGAGGACATTCCGATCCTGCTCGACCATCTGCTTTCCCTGGAATCCGCGCGCGACGCCCGCCGCCTGTCGCTCACGCCCAAGGCCCTCAAGGCCCTGGAGACCTACGACTGGCCCGGCAACATCCGCGAGATGCGCGAACTCGTGTCGCGCCTGGCCGTGACCGCGCTCGAGGACCGCATCGACATCGCCGACATTCCCCCGGAGATGCTCGCCGAGGGCGAACGGCC
>JAEWCY010000153.1 GCA_023390395.1 Pseudomonadota bacterium
CCCCGATTCCATCTCCCCCGGAGCATCGCATGCAGTTACGTGGGACGACGATATTGGCCGTGCGCACGGACGCCGGCGTGGCCGTGGCCGGGGACGGGCAGGTGACGCTCGGCCAGGCCGTGGCCATGAAGCACGGCGCGCGCAAGGTGCGCCGCATCTACAAGGACCGGGTGGTGATCGGCTTTGCCGGCTCCACGGCCGACGCCTTCACGCTCTTCGAGCGTTTCGAGGCCAAGCTGGAGGAATTCGGCGGCAACCTGGTGCGGGCCAGCGTGGAGCTGGCCAAGGACTGGCGCAAGGACAAGTACCTGCGCCGCCTGGAGGCCATGCTGATCGTGGCCGACGCGACCAACGTGCTGCTGCTTTCCGGCAACGGCGACGTGATCGAGCCCGACGACGGCGTGGCCGCCATCGGCTCGGGCGGCCCTTACGCCCTGGCCGCCGCGCGGGCGCTTCTGCGCCACACGGACATGGCCCCGCGCGAGATCGTGGAGAAGGCCATGGGCATCGCCGCCGAAATCTGCGTCTACACCAACGACCGCATCGTGGTGGAGACCATCGACCGCGCCTAGCAGGCGCGCTTCATACAGAGTCATGGAAGGAGCAGGCATGCACGCCAGTCTGACGCCTCGGGAGATCGTTTCCGAGCTCGACAAGTACATCATCGGCCAGAAGGACGCCAAGCGCATGGTGGCCATCGCCATGCGCAACCGTTGGCGTCGCCAGCAGATCGACCCGGCGCTTCGCGACGAGATCGCGCCGAAGAACATCATCATGATCGGCCCCACGGGCGTGGGCAAGACCGAGATCGCCCGGCGGCTGGCCAAGCTGGCCGGATCGCCGTTCTTCAAGGTCGAGGCAACGAAGTTCACCGAGGTGGGCTACGTGGGCCGCGACGTGGAATCCATGGTGCGCGACCTCATGGAAATCGGGGTCAATCTCGTGCGCAAGGAGGAGCAGGACCGGGTGGCGGCCAAGGCGGAGAAAAACGCCGAGGAGCGCCTGCTGGACCTGCTTTTGCCCGAATCCCAGCGCGGCGGGGCCAACCCCATCCCCATGCCGGCCGCCCTGGAGGCCCCGACTCCGACGCCGCCCGGCGACGGGCCGGCGAGCACCCGCGACAAGCTGCGCAAGCTCTGGCGCGAGGGCAAGCTCGACGACAGGGTCGTGCCCGTGGAGGTGTCCGTGCCCGCGCCGCAGGTGGAGATCATGTCCATGCCGGGCATGGAGGACATGGGCTCGCAGTTCAAGGACATGTTCTCCAAAGTGTTTCCCCAGCGCAAGAAGACCCGCAACATGCGGGTGCGCGACGCCTACGAGGTGCTCCTGCAGGAGGAGACCGACCGCCTCGTGGACATGGACAAGGTGTCCGAGGCGGCCAAGGAACGCGTGGAACAGACGGGCATCATCTTCATCGACGAGATCGACAAGATCTGCGGCAAGCAGGGCGGCGGCAGCGGCCCGGACGTCTCGCGCGAGGGCGTGCAGCGCGACCTTCTGCCCGTGGTCGAGGGCTGCGTGGTCAACACCAAGTACGGCATGGTGAAAACCGACCATATCCTCTTCATCGCCGCCGGGGCGTTCCATTTCTCCAAGCCGTCGGACCTGGTGCCGGAGTTGCAGGGCCGTTTTCCGCTGCGCGTGGAGCTTCGGGCGCTGACGGCCGAGGATTTCTACCGTATCCTCACCGAGCCGCGAAACGCGCTCACCGTGCAGTACACGGCGCTGCTCGGCACCGAGGGCGTGACGCTGACCTTCACCGACGAGGCCCTGCGCGAGGTGGCGGAGTTCGCCCGCAAGGTCAACGAGGAGACCGAGAACATCGGCGCGCGCCGGCTCTACACCATCATGGAGAAGATCCTGTCCGACCTGTCGTTCACCGCTTCGGACCAGGGCGGCCAGACCGTGGTGGTGGACCCGGCCTACGTGCGGGACAAGCTCGTCGACGTGGCCGAGGACCGCGACCTTTCCCGCTACATCCTGTAACCATCCGTTGGAGGACGGCCCATGGAACGCGAGCACGCCAAGGCCCGGCTGCTGCTGGAGGCACTGCCGTACATCCGCAAGTTTTTCGGCAAGACGGTGGTCATCAAGTACGGCGGCCACGCCATGGTGGACGAAGCCCTGCAGAAGAGCTTCGCCCTCAACGTCATCCTGCTCAAGTACATCGGCATAAACCCGGTCATCGTCCACGGCGGCGGGCCGCAGATCGGCCAGATGCTCAAGCAGCTCAACATCACGAGCGAATTCCGCCAGGGCCTTCGCGTCACCGACGACGCCACCATGGACGTGGTGGAGATGGTGCTCGTGGGCAAGGTCAACAAGAACATCGTCAACCTCATCAACCTCAACGGCGGCGCGGCCGTGGGGCTTTCCGGCAAGGACGGCAAGCTCATCTCGGCGCGTAAGCTGGAAATGGTGCTGGAAAAGGACGACGCCCCGCCCGAGATCATCGACCTCGGCAAGGTGGGCGAGGTCACGGGCATCAACACGGGGCTGATCACCACGCTGCTCGGGGAGGGTTTCATCCCGGTCATCGCGCCGGTGGGCGTGGACGAGAAGGGCGAAACCTACAACATCAACGCCGACACCGTGGCCGGGGCCGTGGCCGGGGCGCTCGGGGCCAAGCGGCTGGTCCTTTTGACCGACGTGGCCGGCGTGCTGGACAAGGACAAGAACCTGATCTCGTCCCTGGACATCGTGGAAGCGTCGCAGGCCATGGCCTCGGGCGTGCTGACCGGCGGCATGATCCCCAAGGTCACCTGCTGCATGGAGGCCGTGGACGCGGGCGTGGAAAAGGCCCACATCCTGGACGGGCGGGTGGAAAACTGCATCATCCTGGAGTTTTTCACCAACTCCGGCATCGGCACGGAAATCGTCTGTAAGCGGTGCATGCTGTAGGCGGCTTGCGATAGTAGCCGGGGGGGATGCCCGGCGGCCAGGAGGGGCCGAGGGCTCCTCCTGGCTCACCCCAAAGGGGGCGCTTGCCTGCTTGCAACGAAGCGGGCAAGCGCGTCTTGCGACGAGTCGTCGAGGGAAAAACCTTTCGAGTCGTAACCGGTAAGGGAGTCCAGAGGGCGATAGCCCTTTGGCCGCCGGAGGCGTTCCCCCTCCATCCCCCCGCGGCGCTCCTACCAGCGCCCCGGCATGGCCGGCAGCCAGGATTCGGACAGGTACTTGCGGAAATCCCGTCCCACCTGCCACAGGCGCGTCAGGCGGCCCTCGATGACGATGGAGCGCGGGCGCGGCCGCAGATGGCGGTAATGGCGCGGCAGCTGGAAGCGGTTGTTTTTCGACAGCACCACGTCCATCTCCCTGTCCCGGTCGCGCACGACCAGGGCTTCCGGGAAAAAGACCGTGTCCTTGAGCCGCTTGGAAAACGCGTCGAACAGCGTGGCGTGGATGGCGGAAAAAGGCTCGGCCGAAAGCCGGGCCGTGGGCGCGGCCACGTTCTCGTTGGCCACGAAGGCCACCGGCCCGTCGGGCAGGCCGGCATAGGCCGCGCTCTCCCGGGCGTCGGCCACGCGCACCTCGCCAAGGCCCAGGGAATCGAAAAGCAGCCGCGTGCGGGCGGCGATCTCCGGGTCGATGTCGAGGCCGAACAGGCGCGTTTCGGCCACGCCGTTGCGCTTGGCCTGGAACCAGGCGGCGGCCAGCAGCACGCCCGTGCCCGTGCCGCAGTCGATGCCGAAAAACGGGTCCTGGACCTGGGACGGCGGCAGGGGTCTGTTGGCCACGGAACGGAAGATGTGGGCCGTGCGCGGCAGGTCCGTCAGCATGCGCAGGGAAAAGGCGCTGTACTCCCCGGCCAGCGGCAACGCGCCGTCCGGGCCCTCGGCGGACCACAAATCGTAAAACCGCCCGAGCTGCGTGCAGATTTCCGGCAGGGGCACGGCATGGGCCTCGGAGCCGGGATACAGAGAGGCGTAGAAGAACTTCAGCAGCAGGCTCAGGATGTCCGCATCGACCATGGGCGCGGCGGGATGGGACAGACGCGCGAAGTCGTCCCGCAGCGGCCCGGGACGGAAAAGCTCGCGGGCGATGACGGGTTCCCGACCGATCCTCGCGTCGAAACGCCGTGACGGCGAGGGGGTGGCGGCGTCGTTGATTCGCGGCATGGGCGCTCCTTCCTTGGAATCGTGATCCGGACCTGGCGGCAAAAATCTCCAGGTCGGCGTAACCCATGCAGGTTTGATGCCGTCACCCCCCGATTGCCGTCCCGAGGTTGAGCCCCGCCGGCAAAAGGCGTAAGGCACCACGCGTGCTTCGACATACCTTCGTACACCTGCCCGGCCTCGGCCCGTCCACGGAAAAACGCCTCTGGGCCGCCGGCATCCGGACCTGGGACGATTTCCTCGACGCCAAAACGCCGCCGCTCGGGTCCGTCAAAGTCCCCATGTGGCGCGACGAACTGGCCCTCTCCAAGGAACGCCTGGCCGCCGGCGACGCCGACTATTTCGGCACGCGCCTGCCGCCGGCCGAGAACTGGCGGCTTTTCTTCGACTTCCGCCAGCACCTCGCCTGCGTGGACATCGAAACCGACGGCACGCCCAAAAACGAAGTCACCGCAGTGTCCCTCTACGACGGTATCGACACCGTGCGCACTTACGCCCACGGGAAAAACCTGCACGACTTCGCCGACGACATCCTGGAGAAAAAAGTCCTCGTCACCTTCAACGGCCGCTGCTTCGACGCCCCCGTGCTCAAGTCGCACCTGGGCGCGACCCTGCCCAAGGCCCACATCGACCTGCGCAACGTGCTCACGGGCATCGGCATCAAGGGCGGGCTCAAGAAGTGCGAACTGCACTACGGCGTGGACCGGGGCGACCTGACCGGCGCGGACGGCTACTTCGCCGTGGTCTTGTGGCGCGAATACGTGAAAACCGCCGACCCGGCGCTCATGGAGACGCTGCTCGCCTACAACGCGGCCGACGTGCTGGCCCTGCCTGTGCTGCTGGCCCACGCCATCAACGACCTGCTCGAACAGACGCCCTTCGCCGACCGCTACCGCCTGGACATCCCCCGGCCAGGCGTCAATCCCCACGCCCCGGACCCCCGCGTCCTGCGCCGCCTGGCCTGGGCGTTCTCCCGCAAATAAGGGCGGCCGGTACGCCCGGCCGCCTTCCCGTTTCCGTCACCGGCGCGGCAGGACCGCCAGCAGCGCGCCCAGCGCGGCGCAGGCTGTCAGGAATCCGACCGTCGCCCCGAGTCCCCAGGCGTTGGCGCACAGGGGGCCGGCGAAATAGCCCGTGCCCCAGGCCAGGTAATAGATCCCGCAGGCCCGTCCCCGGACCCCGGCCGGGGACGCGTCGTTGACGCGCGCCAGCGAGGCCACGGCGAACGTCCCGAGCCCCAGCCCCAGGAGCCCGAAGGCGGCCAGGGCTAGGGAAAGGGAAGCGTTCAGGCTTCCCCACAACCCTGCCCCCATGGCTGCGAGCCCCGAACCGATGAACGGTCCGCGTCCGAACCGGTCGGACAACCTGCCGGCCACGGCCTGGGAGACGGCGATGCCGGCGTAGACCCAGAAGAAGAACATCCCGAGGGCCTTGGGGCCGTACCCGGCCTCGCCGGCCAGATGCACCGGAAAGGAACTCGTCAAAAGGCCATACGCCGCCCCGGCCACGGGCAGGGTGCCCAGCACCGGCCACAATCCGCCAAGGGATGGACGTCCGGCGACTCCTTGCTCCGTCGGAGACGCGGCGTTTTGACTCCCCGCTCCGGCCATGGCCAGCGTGAGCCCCATGGCCCCAAGGCAGAGCCAACCGAATGCAGCGAACGGATCGCCTCCCAGGCGCGCCGCATACCAGACGCCGGCCAGGGGGCCGGCCATGAGGCCGAGGTGAAACGCCGCGTTGTAGCAGCCCAGGGCCCGGCCGCGCATGGTCGGATACAGCCGGCCGAGCAGCGCCGGGGCGATGGCCCAGACCGGAGCCTCCCCCGCGCCCTGGAGAAACCGGCCGGCATAAATGCCGAAGTTCCCCCGCGCCAGGACGTACGCAAAGGCCGAGGCGGCCATGAGGGCGAACCCCGCCGCCAGCACGCGCCGCGCGCCCAGCCTGTCGGCCAGACGTCCGGCCGGATACTGGCAGAGCATGTAGGCCAGGGCGAAGGATGCGGACAACCAGCCGGCCGAGCGCAGGTCGCCCCCGGAGGCAAGATACTTTTCCGGCAGAGCCGCTACGACCATGCCCATGCCGGTCATGGCCAAAAATACGGCGAGACACAGCCCCGCCATCGGAACATATCGACGCATGGAATTCCCCTCCCGTGGGGATGGGGCGCGCGCGACGAGACGCGAACGCCGGGATCAAGCGAAAGTCGCGAACAAACGTCCGCGAGACGCGGGACGGACAGGAGGGGAAGGAAAAGGCTTGGCACGACTAATCAGCGCCGACGCCGGGCGCGTCGGACGTCGCACGGCCACGGGCCGGGCAAGTCCCTCCCCTCAGGAACGGGGAGGCGAAAGACGGAAGAAGCTCGCGTGCATGGCGCCATGTAGCCGCAAACACGGCGGTGCTGTCAACCCCTCGCCCCCGGCCGCCGGGACAGAGGCAGGGCGCTGCCCTGGACGAATCGGGGCTTTGCCCCGAACCCCACCGGGGGGGATCATCCCCCCCGGTCCCCCCGATCGGCGTGGTGGGGCGGGATGGGCTGCGGTCACCGCGAGGTCGGTCGCGCAGCGGACCGAAGATGGGGACGGAATTTCGCCTGCCGGTGCCGCCGCTGACGCGGCAGGCTCGGCAGGCGAAATTCCGTCCCCAGGCCGTCGCCTCTTCGAGGCGAAGTTTGAAGGAATTTTACTTTTGAAAGCCTCTTAAAGGCAATCTTTCTTGAAATGCGGCGCTTCGCCGCTGGCGCCCGTGGTCTCGGAAATG
>JAEWCY010000230.1 GCA_023390395.1 Pseudomonadota bacterium
AGCCTCGGCCCAATGTCCGATTTCCATAGGACTATTCCCAAAATCACTCAAGCTCCCGTGACCGCCTCCCCTGCTCCAGGGTATCCTCCCCCAAAACTGCCTCTATTCTAATCGCAGAAGGATACCACATGGAACCACAAGACCTCGAAAAGCTGGATCTGAAATCGGCAATCATCAGCGCATTCCGACCAATCGAGCAACTTTTCAAGATCATGGACACCACCGCCATCGAAGTCGATGGAGCGATACTCCGTAGCTATGCCGAAATTGGACTCGAACTTACAGGGAACTTCCGCAGGAAACTTGAAATATTACTTCACTCAAACCAGGATGGTGCTGAAAATGTCGACCAATAAAGCTTTTGGAAACGTCATCTACTCCTACTCCAGGGCACAAGCTATCGAAGACGGAGTCCTTGTCGATGTCACCGAGCAGGCGAAAGCCACCGGGTTCAAACTACCCACGGTGGTCACCGAGAACCTGTATCATCATTATATAGAACCACCAGCCGGGCTGGCTGGCGAGGGCCAGTCCGTGACAGGCAGGCTTCATGATCTGCTGACGCTGGCGCTGTTCGCAGCCAAGAGGGCGGTCAACTCGGACAGGGTCTATTTCAAGGTGAGCTTCCTGATGTCCCCAGGACGATTAGAAACCGTCGAGGTGATCGCCCATATTGGCCCTGGTGATCAAGGGGAACCTGTCCTGACGATCATGCTGCCTGAGGACGATTGAGCGGTGACACGGGAAAGCCCAGGTCACTTCTGGATCAGCACCCGGGCCATGGTCAGGATCGCTCGCACTTGCTCTTCACTGGCCCCGGCCAGCAACTCCAGCAGTTCTTTCTGCACCTGCTCCCGCGACATTCCGACATCCCCGAGGTCAAAGAGGGCTGCCAAGTCTTCCTCGAGTGCGGCGGATAATCTTTCGATATTCACCAAGGTTGGATTCCCCCTGCCCCGTTCGATCTCCCCAACGCTTTGGAGGGACAGCCCCGCCCGCTCCGCAAGCTGCTCCTGGGTCATGTCCTTTGCCCGCCGCAATGACCGGACACGTTTTCCAAAAACCTTAAGAATCTCGCCCATGGAACCGTCCTTTTCGGACAGTTTAGGGCTAGCGTGTCGTTCTTATAAGAAAGTTAGGTATGCAAATTGCTAGATATTAACAAGTAAACTTTATTTTTTGTCAATTTTTCCGTCTGAGCCTTGATTCCTGGCGGTTCAGGCCCCGAGCCACCGGAAAATAATTCCGGTGATTTGCCGGGAAATGCCCGCCGAATAAGGAAGGAGATGCCTCCCGTAGAGGACTGGCTGAAGCAATACAACGAACAACGGCCCCATGAGTCACTCGGAGACCTCACCCCGTCCGAGTACCTCGCCATCAACTCGCCAGAGGTCTCAACTTTCGACTGGCACTAAGAATGGGAGGTTTACAGATGACCACGGCGCTCTTGGACCGGGTCCTTCATCACTGCGAGATCATTGAGACCAGCAACGATAGCCTGAGATTCAAACACTACAGCCGATACCATCCGCCCCGAGGAGAGCCATGACGCTCAATTCGAGGGGGTCAAAATTAGACGCTGATTGGGGGTCAATTTTCGGTGCTGTTTACATCCGTATCTATCCGTTATTAATGAGACAGGCTCTCCTCCGCTCCAAGTTGTGCCGCTTTGGCGATGAAACGCAATTGACCGGGTTCGCCGACGGTGTATAACCATGAGAATTGTCGCATCCTTCAGGATGCGGAAAGGGCCGGGACCAAGTGCGGCCCTAAAACAGGAGGCATTATGAAAAGGACTCTTGTTTCCGTGTTTCTTGCCTTCGCCATGCTGTCCGGCTTCGCCATTGTGGCCCACGCTGACGAAGAAGGTCCTCCCCCCTCAAAAAAAGTCCAACGGATGCGGCACAATAAAAAAGCCGTGCCCAAAGTCACGCAGCAAGCTCCGATGTCACCCACGGCCGTGGCTGTGACACCGCCCCCCGCCCCTCAGGTTCCGGTCATGTGTCCGGGGCAGCCGTACATCATGGCCGAGGCCTGGACCACCAAGCCCATGCGGTCGTCCAAAGCTGGTTTCTCGGGCTTGCCCCTTCGCAACTGTGAAGGCACATACTGCGGCGAGTTGGCCAAGCTGGCCATCGGCACCCAGGTCGACGTCTTAGTGGACGATCGCGAAGGCTGGGCTCTGGTACATGTGCCAAGCACCGACATGTGCGGCTGGGTCAATACGAATAACATTTTCCAGAATACCTGTGGCCCGGCCCTCTTTTAATATTAACCGCGTCGGGAAGGTACCGCCAGCGGTGCCTTCCCGCCACCAAGCCCGGGGCATCCCTTAAACCAACGCGAAATGCGAATATCCGAATAACAACCATCAAGATCGACTACTCTTCCGCACAGACCGGGTGCATGCGTCCGTTCACGCTTTCAACGACTTCCGGTTTAAGCAAAATTTCTGGATCGATTTGCATCATCAAATGCCTAATAAACATTTTGCAAACAAGGTAAACGCTTTCTGATTCATGGATCAATGACGAACGGTACACAAGCTTGAGCCTCACCCGTGACACGTGCATCGGCAGTGAGAATGAATTCTTTGTTCGGCAGCGAAACGAGGATATCGAAGCGTGGTAGTGGTGATCTTCAACAGATATGGTTACTAACGATTTATTCACATCAAGGCTGCAATTCGCCAAAAATTCATCCGAAAATTGACTAAAAATATCTTCGATTTTTTTCTTAAGAAGTTTAAGGGCGACGACACCATCTCGCCGCGGCTGCTCCCATGCACAACTATCACAACAATAAACACGATGAAGTTCTGATTTTAGGAGCTCACTCGCATCGAACTTGAAATCATGTCTAATCCCAGCTTTAATCTCTTGAATCTTTGCAGTACTTTCCCGACGCGATCTTCTATACATATAAACATAAAATCCGACACATACGCCTAGCACGACAACAACTTCAACAGCTAATCGTATTGTCAAGAGAAACCTCCAATCAGTCGAAAATCAACAAGCGCAGGAAGCTGCACCGCATAACATACCAAGATATCATTAGTTTCCCTTAGAACACATTCCAGCCCCGGCTTCCCTGCCCCGGGCCAGCCCACCCACTCGGACACCCCTCCCCCACTCTCTACCGGCCCCATCCTGGTTTTTTTCCAACTGGGCCTTCCCCTTTGCCCCCTCCTTGATCTCAAGCTCAAGGAGACCCCGCTCCGGGCCAAAGTACGAAAAGCTCATCCCCAGTTCCAGCTTTTATCAGTCCTCGTGACCACCCCTCCGGTCCAGGATAGCCTTCACCAAATATCCCCAGTGACGCCAGATGCGCTACCTCTGTTGCAGATAATCGAAGACCGGAGTGACAGGCTCCAAATTCAAATCGGTAAGGATATGGCTGGCCGAGACAATACGCCTAACGGGCAGGTCTGCCACCGGAGCAAGAGCATGCTCGAACAGTTGAAGCCTCGCCGGTCCGGTCCAGGCCCACTTGACGACCAAGTCCCGAAGCGGCGGCATCCGCGTCAATAGGCATTTCTCCAGCTCGCCCTGCAACCCATGCTGTATCTTGAGCATGAATGTCGGCCGACTGATGACGCCGACCGCCTCTGCTTCGGACAGGCGCTGCCACTTATAGCCCATGGTCGCCGTGGCGATGCGCAGGGAACCGTAATCCAACGTACCGACAAGGGTGTCGCCATCAACTGTCAGCGAGGAATGCCCCGTCTTTTTAGGGTAGGCGCTAGTCTCGCGCCCGGACGAGATCGCCCCGACACTACTGACGTACATGGCGCTCAGATAGTCGCCCTTTTCGCCATTAAAACTCACCGAGATCGCTTGGCCGCTTTCCGTATAATTCCCGAGGCCGGTCGAATCCGGCATCATGATGAATTCAAATCTGACCGTATTCCCCTCTATTTCAAGCGGCTCCGGAACGATCTCCCGCAAAGCTTCAGGATCCGTCTCATACACGACATTCAAGTATTCCCGGTTGTAAAAATGATGCCGTCCGGGAGCATAGGCCGGTGCGCACAGGGGCGTTGTATTCTTTTTCAAGATGTCATCGATTTTCATGGCACCCTCACAAAGGTTGGCTTTTGGCATGAAACCCAATAAACCACATCCTCAAACAAAAGAGCACGAAGTACATGTATAATTTGGCATGAACATAACTATATCGTCAATTCGTTGCAAGCCCTTGCTGTCTAGCCAAGTTTTAGATTCATCTTTAGTCATAAAAACCCGTATATTATATTGTTTAAAACACTACTGCCAGCTCGGACATCCCACGAAAGACGCGTCGCCTTATCTCTCTCGAGCGCCGGTTTTTTGTCTCCTCCTCCTCTCCCCCTTCACATCCCACCCCCCTTTTCTCATTGACATGAAAAATAATAAAAACTAAAAATCTTCATTATATTTTAAGGCCATCATTGAAGGCACTCCAATCTCTCCCCAAGCTCTCGCAAACCAAGGATAATCCCATGGGCCGAAAAAAAACCACCGCTTCCGATGCGGCGGCCATAAAACTCCAAATCATCGAGACCGCCGAAAATCTCTTCCGCCAAATCGGCTACGCCAAGACCACC
The DNA here is from genome assembly GCA_023390395.1 of Pseudomonadota bacterium. Lineage (GTDB taxonomy): Bacteria > Desulfobacterota > Desulfovibrionia > Desulfovibrionales > Desulfovibrionaceae > Solidesulfovibrio. The sequence goes on from JAEWCY010000230.1 coordinate 4,589, forward strand.
GTCACCGATATCGCCAAGACCCTTGGCATGAGCCAGGCCAACATCTACCGCTACTTCCCCTCCAAGGCGAGCATCAACGAAGCCATTTGCGATCGCCTCGTGCATCAGATCGAAGCGCTAAGCTGGGAATCCTTGGTGCAGGACGGCACTTCCACCCAACGCCTGAAGCGCTTCATCAAGGAATATCACCGCACGGTCAAAAACAGCATCATCAAGGAAAAGCGGCTATACGACATGGTGGCCGTGGCCATGGACGAGCATTGGTCCGTCATCCAGGGCCACAGCGAACGCATTAAAGACTTGCTCAAAATCATCATCGAACAGGGCATGGCGTCCGGCGAATTCCGGCGCGTCCACAGTGACAACATGGCCAAGGCCCTGCATGGCTCCCTGGCGGTGTTCATCTATCCCTCGCTGCTCGAACACGAGCTCAACGACGAGGACAACGACAACGACCAAGATCGACTCGACGCCGATCTTGACCAACTCCTTGATCTGCTTTTGCACGGCCTCTGCTCGGGCGAAAAATAGGTTTTCGCCGGCAACTCACCATCAGGATGGTTCTTCCATGACCGTAAAGCACACCTTCGCTTTGGCGAAACACATTACACGGCAGTGCGGCGCGCTGCTTTTCCTTGCGGCGCTGAGTCTCGGCCTCGTTGGTTGCCGCGAAGCCGCGCCAAGTACCCCTTTCCGGCCTGTGGTCAACACCATGCGGATTACCCTGGACACGGAGACGGCACGGCGCACCTACCCCGGCGTCGTCGTGGCGCGCCACGAGGTGCAGGAATCCTTCCGGGTCGGCGGACGCATCGAAAAACGGCTGGTGGACGTCGGCGACCATGTCCGGGAAGGGCAAGCGCTGGCGACCTTGGACGAAAAGGATCTTCGCCTCTCGGTGGAAAGCGCCCAGGCCGAGCTGCGGGCGGCGCTGTCGAGCAAGGACCAGACCGCCAGCGACGACAAGCGCTACGCCACGCTCCTGGCCAAGCACGTGGTCAGCCAATCCGAATATGATCTCAAGCACCTGGCCGCCGACGAAGCCCGCTCCCGGGTGGAGCGGGCCGACAGCGCCCTCAAGCTGGCCGTGAGCCAGCTTGGCTATGCCAAGCTCCTCGCCAGCACCGACGGCGTGGTCACCAAGACCAGCGCCGAGGCCGGACAGGTCGTGCCCCAAGGCCAAGGCGTCGTCACCGTGGCCCGAAAGGGCGCCTTGGAAGTGCTGGTCGACATTCCCGAACGCCACCTCAAGGACATCAAGGAGTCCCAGGCGGAAATCTCCTTCTGGGCCAACCGTGACGTCCGCTGCCGGGCCGTGCTGCGGGAAACGTCCCCGTCGGCCGACCCGGCCACCCGCACCTATGCCGTGCGCTATTCCCTGGCCGACGCCGATCCCGCCGTGCGCCTGGGCATGACGGCCACGCTGCATCTCTCCGAGGCCGCCGCCGCCCCGACCGCCCGCATACCGGCCAGCGCCCTGCTCAACCAGGGCAGCGGCCCGGGCGTCTGGCGCGTCGACGTCCAGACCGGGCAGCTGACCTTCGTCCCGGTCACGGTGGACCACTACACCGAAAGCGACGCCTATGTGCGAAGCGCCCAGCTCGCGGCAGGGGACAGCATCGTCACGGCCGGCGTCCAAAAACTCGACAAGGGGCTGACCGTTCGCCTGGCCGCTTCAGCGACGGAGGACGTCCGGTGAAAGGCCTCAACCTGTCCGAGTGGGCCGTCACCCACCGTCCGCTGACCCTGTTCCTCATCATCCTGGTCTCCCTGGCCGGGACCTGGTCGTATTTCCATCTCGGCCGAGCCGAGGACCCCGATTTCACCGTTAAACAGATGATCATCGGCGCGGCCTGGCCCGGAGCCACGGCCGACGAAATGCAACGTCTGGTGGCCGATCCCATCGAGAAAAAGCTTCAGGAAGTCCCCCACTTCGACAAGGTGCGCACCTATTCCCGCCCCGGCGGCGTCATCATGAAGCTTGATATCCTGGAGTCGACGCCCACGGCCGAGGTGCAGGAATGCTGGTATCAGGTCCGCAAACGCGTGGGGGACATCCGGGCCAATCTGCCCGCCGGCGTCCAGGGCCCCTTTTTCAATGACGAATTCGGCGACGTGGATTCGGTGCTGTATCTGCTTACCGGCCCGGACTTCACCATGCGCCAGCTCAAGGACGAGGCCGAAGCCATCCGGCAAGCCCTGCTGCGCGTGCCTTCGGTGACCAAGGTGCGATTCTACGGCGAACAGACCGAATGCATCTTCGTGGAGATCAACAATGCCAAGCTGGCGACGCTGGGAATCGCGCCCCAGGCCGTCTTCGACTCCATCGCCAAGCAAAACGAGGTGACCCCGGCCGGCACCCTGGAAACGGCCGCCGACGCCGTGCATCTGCGCGTGGACGGCGCGCTCAAGGGCGTCGAGGCCCTGGCCGAGGTGCCGGTGGCCAGCGGCGGCAAGGTGTTTCGCCTGGGCGACATCGCCAGCTTCCACCGAGGTCCGCAGGACCCGCCGACGTTTGTCGCCCGCCATGAGGGCCAGCCGGCCATCGCCCTGGGCGTGGTCATGGCCAAGGGCGGCAACATCCTGGAGCTGGGGCGCAACCTGGACGCGGCCATGGCGAACATCCAGGCGGACCTGCCGCTGGGTTTCGAGATCAGCCGGGTGGCCGACCAGCCGCAGGTCGTGGAAGAATCCGTTGACGAATTCCTGCGCTCCTTCGTCGAAGCGCTGGTCATCGTGCTGGCCGTGAGCTTCCTGTCCCTTGGCTGGCGCACGGGCATCGTCGTGGCCCTGGCCGTGCCGCTGGTGCTGGCCATGGTCATGACCGTCATGAGCGCGCTGGGCATGAGCCTGGAGCGCATCTCGCTCGGCGCGCTCATCATCGCCCTGGGGCTTTTGGTCGACGACGCCATCATTTCCGTGGAAATGATGGTGGTCAAAATGGAGCAGGGCTTTGACCGGGTCAAGGCCGCCACCTATGCCTGGACGGCCACGGCCTTCCCCATGCTCACCGGCACCCTGGTCACGGCGGCCGGCTTCCTGCCCGTGGGATTCGCCAAATCCTCTTCCGGCGAATACGCCGGCGGCATCTTCTGGGTGGTGGCCATTGCCCTGATCGCCTCCTGGCTGGTGGCCGTCGTGTTCACGCCGTATCTTGGCCTCAAGCTGCTGCCGGATTTCCACCGCCACGGCCATAACGATCCGAAGGCCATTTATCGCACGCCCATCTATCTTTGGCTGCGCCGCCTCGTCGCCTGGTGCGTGGGCCATCGCAAAACGGTCGTGTGGCTCACCTCGCTGCTCTTTGCGGCATCCATCGTCGCCTTCTCCTTCGTTTCGCGCCAGTTCTTCCCCTCCTCTTCCCGGCCGGAACTGTTGGTCGAATTGCAGCTGCCGGCCGGCTCCGCGTTTCGAACCACGGCCAAGGCGGTGGAAGCCCTGGAAAAAGTTTGCCAGGCGGACCAGGAAGTCAAATCCTGCACCAGCTACATCGGCTCGGGCGCACCCCGGTGGTTTCTGCCCATGGCCCCGGAGCTCCCGGACGTGAGCTATGGGATCATCGTCCTGAATGCGGCGGACGCCGCCTCCCGCGACCGCATTAAAGCCCGCATCGAGGCCTTTGCCGCCGGGGGCGGACTCCCTGAGGCCAGGGTGCGCGTGACCACGCTCTTTCTGGGGCCGCCGGTCGGCTATCCCGTGCAATTCCGGGTCATCGGCCCCGACGCCAAGCGCGTGCGGGACATCGCCTATCAGGTCCGCGACGTCATGCGCGCCAACCCCAACACCACCGACGTCAACCTGGATTGGAACGAGCAGGCCCGGGCGATCCGGCTGGTGGTGGACCAGGACCGGGCCAGGGCACTGGGGCTCACGCCCCAGGACATTGCCGAATCCCTGCAGGCGCTCCTTACCGGCGTCACCGTCACCCAGGTTCGCGACGGCATCGAGCTGGTCAACGTCGTGGCCCGGGCCGTTCCCGAGGAACGGCTGCGCCCGGAAATCCTGGCCGATCTGACCGTCAGCATCCGCGACGGCAAGATCATTCCCCTGTCCCAGGCGGCGAGGCTGGAATACGTCTATGAGGAGCCCATCCTTTGGCGGCAAAACCGGGATCTGACGATCACGGCCAGGGCGGAAGTCGTGCAAGGCGTGCAGGCCCCGGACGTCACCATGCAGATCGCGCCCAAGCTCAAACCCATCGAGGACGCGCTGCCGCCGGGCTACCGGATCGAGGTCGGCGGGGCTTACGAGGAAAGCGGCAAGGCCAACGAGTCCATAGCCAAACTGCTGCCCATGGCCGCCGGGGTCATGCTCGTCTTGCTGATGTTCCAAGTGCAAAGCTTCCCGAGCCTCTTTCTGGTGCTGACCACGGCCCCCTTGGGCCTGATCGGGGCCGCCGGCGCCTTGCTGCTCTTTGGTCAGCCCTTCGGTTTCGTGGCCATGCTCGGCGTTCTGGCCCTGGCCGGCATGATCATGCGCAACACCGTCATTTTGGTGGACCAGATCGGCAAGGACATCGTGGAAGGGATGGAGCCCGGGGAAGCCGTCATCGACGCGACCATCCGGCGGACGCGACCGGTGGTGCTGACGGCCCTGGCCGCGATCCTGGCCATGATCCCCTTGTCGCGCAACATCTTCTGGGGTCCCATGGCTGTGGCCATCATGGGGGGGCTCTTCGTGGCGACCGTGTTGACGCTGCTTTTCACGCCGGCCCTGTACGCCATGGTGTTTCGCATCGATAAACCGCGAAACCGGTAAACAAGAAGCGCCACCGGCCCAGGGACAACCTGGGTCGGCGGCGCTTATATTCGGTGATCTGTGCTGGCCGTCCCTCTCGAGCGCCAAGACGACGACCATCCGGAGGGATGCTCACGAGCGACTATCTGAAAAGGCACTTCACCGACTTTCTACTTTTTCTCCAGCACGATTTTCCCCTCTTCCAGGCACGACACTTTAAACTCATCTCCCTGGCTGAACCCGTAGTTGGCCAACAGCGTCGGGGACAGCCGAAGCCCTGTCGTCCCAAACTTGGCATTACCAGAAACTGCGCGTGCTTCCATGCCTTCAATCTTATAAAATTTCTCATCCATCTGCATGAGCTTCAGGAGATGGGCTTTAAGCGTGGTCTTATCAATGTCGAAAGCGCTCATGATTTGCTGGGCGTTTTTCCCTTCGGTGACAAGCGTGCGCAGTTTCATGGCGTCGAATTTTGATTCACGGGGCATAATGTTGCTCCTTTTCATGTTTATCGATGCCAATTAAACCCATCATTGAAACGAACAAATGTCAATGAGATGCGTAAAACTTTATCGATCAAGATAAAAAGACAATCATCACTACGCTAGAGACAACATCATCGTTAAATCAAAATATTCGTCACCCTGAAACCAAAGTCGCAACCACCTTCACTTCACGGCAGGATGGCAAACACCCGGGCCGGAAAGCCTGATCCGCCCTGGGGTTTGGGGAAGGCCGCCACCACCAACGCGCCGGATTCCGGCACGGCGTCAAGATTGGCCAGGAGTTCGATCTGGTAGTGGTTACGCGAGAGAATGTAGGTCTCCAGGGAATAATCGTCCCGGGAGACAGCCAGGCCGGGATCGGTGTCCGTGGTCTCGTGGCCCGAGGCCGTAACACCGCGCTCTTCGTAGAGGTACTTGAGCACTTCCAGGCTCCAGCCCGGATAATGGGCCACGCCGGCCGCGTCCTGGTTCTGCATGGCCGTCTGATCGGGCCAGCGGCTGCCCCAGCCCGTGCGCAGGGCCACGAACGCGCCGGCCGGCACCAGGCCGTGGCGCGATTCCCAGGCGCGGACGTCGTCCATGGTGACAGCATAGTCCGGGTTGGACGCGACCTTGGCCGTCACGTCGATGACCACCAGCGGCAAGACCATCTCCTTGACGTCGATCTGGTCCACGGTGCGCAGTCCCTTGACGAAATGCGCCGGCGGATCGACATGGGTGCCCCACTGGCCGACATGGGTGAAGGTCTCGGCGAAAAAGCCGCTGCCGGCCGTGCCCTGTCCGGGCTCGTAGCCGTAGAGGGTTTCGCGCTTCTCGTCGGGAAAACCTTTCCAATGGGGGATGCTGGGGCCGAAGGCGTGGGTGAGATCCACGAAGCGTTTGGAAGCAATGACCCGCCAGGCGTCGTCCAGGCTCATGGCGTCGCCGGCCAGGGCGTTGTGAACGAAGCAGAAGATAAACACCCATAAGATGGAAACCAGCCTGATCTTCATACAATTTCTCCTGAAATCAAATATATAGGCAAAACGACGAACAACACCCGCAAAAAAATAGACATAAATTTAATTACGGGCTAATAGAACAAGCAATTCAATTTCCAAAGGTCATAATATCTATCCAGCCGACATTAATTAACATCTTAACTAAATTAGTAAAAACTGTGATCTTAATAATTTACACTCACTTACTAAAGCATTGGACGACCATAAAAACAAACCTATAACAGGAGTTTCCCCAATGGCCCCAGCACCGTCGGATCCAAAGAATCAAGTTTCAAATGGCGTAAGGATCAAACATCCAAACAATAAAGGAGTATATATTATTGACCGTGGGTGCAAACGGTATCTTCAACAAGACGAATACGAAAGACTTTTCAGAGATTGGAGGGAATCGAGCCTGTTTTACTTGTTAACAACTTTCAGGACGGAGAAAGAATCCCTGATGATGCCTTCCTGATCAGCACCCAGGAGGGCGGAGTCTACTTCCTCGACAGAATTGACGGACAACTTGTGAAGAGAGCGGTCACTAGTGGAGAATTGTTTGACAAATACTACTTCAACTGGGGAGCAATATACAAAATTCCTAACCCGATCATAGTTCTTATTCCTGATGGAGACCCGCTTACCTAGCATCCAAGGTTCTTGCCGGTTTTCTTGTACCACCATTGGCCATAAAAAAAGCCCCCGAATCTTTCGATTCAGGGGCTTTTGAAAAGTAGCCCTGGCGGCGACCTACTTTCCCACACAAGAATATGCAGTATCATCGGCGAAGGAGGGCTTAACTTCCGAGTTCGGAATGGGGTCGGGTGTACCCCCTCCTCTATGACC
>JAEWCY010000009.1 GCA_023390395.1 Pseudomonadota bacterium
GGTTCCCTCCCCGCGCCCCTCCCTCCCTAAAAACTTTTCAAGGGGGGACACAGGAGAACGGGATGACGCTGGATAACGTGCGCAAGCTCTACGACCGCTTCGACACGGACAAGGAGCTGCGCAAAAAGCTCTACGCGGCCGAAGGGCAGGAAGGCCGCGAGGCCGTGCTGCGCGAGGCCGGCCTTTTCTTCACCGACCTCGAGTTCGACGAGATGGAAAGCGTGCTCCACGTCAAATGCCAGACCCACGAGCAAGCCGAACGCTTCTTCGAGTTCCGCGACTGGTGGAACTTCCTGCGCCATTCTTCGTAAGGAGCCCGCCATGGCCGACGCCCCCCTGCCCCAATGCGCCCTGTGCCCCATCGACTGGTCCGAACGCTTCTGCCGCGCCGGCAAGGGCAAGGCCCCCAAGAACTGCCCGTCCCTGCGCCTGCGCGGGTTGACCGAAGACGCCCAGGCGCGCACGACCTCGCCGGAACTCGCCCCCTTCGCCAAGGCGGCCTCGATCCAGGAAGCGACCTGCTACGAGGGTCGCGAGGCCGGCTACGACGCCGTGCGCGCAGTAAAGCCCCGCATCGTGGAGATCGTGGAATTCGCCCGCCGCATGGGCTACGCGCGCCTGGGCCTGGTCTTCTGCATCGGCCTGCGCAAGGAAGCGGCCATCGTCCATGAGATCCTGGCCGTCAACGGCTTCGAGGTGGCCTCGGTCTCCTGCAAGGTCGGCGGCGTGTCCAAGGCGGTCCTCGGCATCGGCCCCGAGGACCAGGTCGATCCCGGGGCGGCCCACGAGACCATGTGCAACCCGGTCATGCAGGCGCTCGCCGTCAACGCCGCCAACACGGACTTCAACGTGCTGCTCGGGCTTTGCGTCGGCCACGACTCGCTTTTCTTCAAGCACGCCGAGGCCATGGGCACGGTGCTCGCGGTCAAGGACCGGGTGCTCGGCCACAATCCCCTGGCCGCCGTCCACCAGTACGACAGCTACTACCGGTACCTGAAAAAACCCCTGCCCTAGGCCGCCAACCGCAACCCGCCGCGAGCGCCGGATCGCCGGACGCATGAGGCCGCGCCCGACATGGACAATCTCTTCTGGTACAGCGAGACGGCGATCTTTCTGCTGCTGGGGCTGCCGACCCTGGTCTACCTCGTCTACGCCTACCGCCGCAACGCGCCGCCCATCCGGAACCTCTCGGAAACCATTTCCAACTACAACCTCTTCAATTCGCTCTACTCCATCTTCCTCAGCATGGCCCTGGTCACGCTGCTCATGAACTTCAACACCGTCCAGGACGACACCCGCAAGGAATCCGAGGACATCATCTCCACGGCGCGGCTGTTAAACGGCCTGGCCGACGCCGAGGCCATGAAGCGAAGCCTGGTGGCCTACGCCAGAAGCGTGGTGGAATACGACCTGCCGGCCCTGCAGCGGGGGGCGATGTCGCCCCAGGCGGCCGAGGCCTTCGACGCCCTCTGGAACGCGGCCTACAGGATCAGGCTGACCACGAAAAACGAAGAGGGCATCCACCGCCTGGTGCTTTCCGACCTCGGCGACATGACCAAGTGCCGGCTCACCCGGCGCATCAGGGCCAAGGAAAACCTGCACCCGATGATATTCACCCTCATCGTGCTGGGCTACTACGTCATGCTGATAAAGACCTGGCTCACGCGCGTGGCCGACCGGCGGACGCAACTGGCCTTCGAACTGCCCATGTTCGTCATCATCATCCTGGTCATCACGGTCATCCTCGACCTGAACACGCCCTTCGTGGGCATCGTCAACATCGACACCTCGGCCTTCGTCTACGCCCTGCAGCGCGCCACGGCCCTGGCCGGCCCGCTCCATCCCTAGCCCCGTCGGCCGTCCGGGGAAAGCCTCCCCGGCCTCGGCGCGGCCCCTATGGTATCCTCTCGTATGGTTAGGTTACTTTTTGGTGAGTGCTTGACAAAAAGAGCCTAATAGTCATTATACGTACTGTCGTTTGCCCATCGATTCGGGAAGGGCCACGCCCGCCAGTCGTGCTTCCCAAGGACGTTTATCGGCCCGGAGTCCAGACAGTATGCCCACATCGCCTTCCGACCCGAAGGACGCTCCCGCGCGCCCCGATCCGGTCGTGCCCGCGCCGCCCCCGGCCGCCCGCCCCAAGGGCCGGCTGCGCCTGGTCGTCGCCGTTTCCCTGGCCGCCTGCCTCGGCGCGGGCGGGGTCTTCTACTGGCGGCACGCCCGCCGCTTCGAATCCACCGACGACGCCTTCATCGCCGGCCATGTGACCACGGTCTCGCCCCAGGTCGCGGGCCGGGTCATGGAGGTGCCGGTCGCGGACAACCAGATGATCCGCCAGGGCGACGTGCTGCTGCGCATCGACCCGGCCAACTACCGCACCAGGCTGGAGGCGGCCCGGGCGGCCCTGGACACGGCCCGGCGCAACCTGGACGAGGCCGTTTCCCAGGAGGGCGCGGCCCGGGCCACGGCCGAGGCTTCCGGGGCCCAGGTGGCCTCGGCCCAGGCCACCTCGGACAACGCCGAGAAGGAACGCGGCCGCTACGACAAGCTGCTCAGCCAGCGGGTGGTGGCCCAGGAGGCCAAGGACAACGCCGACACCGCCGCCCGCACCAGCCGGGCCGCCCTGGACGTGGCCCGCAAGCGCTACGCCGCCGACCAGGCCCAGGTCGCCCTGGCCGCGGCCGGCATCGACACGGCCAGGGCCAAGGTGGGCGAGGCCCAGGCCGCCGTGGACCAGGCCGCCCTGGACCTGGCCCACACCGAGGTCCATGCCCGGGTTTCCGGCCGGGTGACCAACAAGGCCGTGGAGCCCGGGGACTACCTGCAGTCCGGCCAGGGCGTCATGAGCCTGGTCCAGCCCGACGTCTGGGTGGTGGCCAACTTCAAGGAGACGCAGCTGACCGGCATGCGGCCGGGGCAGGCGGCCCTGGTGGAAGTGGACGCCTTTCCGGACCGGGAGATCAAGGCCCACGTGGACAGCATCCAGCACGGCACCGGCGCGGCCTTCAGCCTGCTGCCCCCGGAAAACGCCACCGGCAACTACGTCAAGGTCGTGCAGCGCGTGCCCGTGAAGATCGTCTTCGACGAACCGGACCTGGGCGCGGACCTGACGCTTTCGCCGGGCATGTCCGTGGTGCCCGTGGTGCGGGTGCGCTGACGCGCCGGAGCGTGCATGGCGACGCCGTCCGAAGCCTCCGCCGTCTGGCGGCCCAGGGTCGATCCCTGGCTCATCGCCGCCGCGGTCATGCTGGCCACCTTCATGGAGGTCCTCGACACCTCGGTGGCCAACGTGGCCCTGCCCTACATCGCCGGCAACCTCTCGGCCACCCAGGACGAATCGACCTGGGTGCTGACCAGCTACCTGGTGAGCAACGCCATCGTGCTGCCCATGACCGGGTGGCTGAGCACCACCTTCGGCCGCAAGCGGTTCCTCATGACCTGCGTGGCCGGCTTCACCCTGGCCTCGGCGGCCTGCGGCGCGGCCCCGACCATGGCCGTGCTGGTCCTGGCCCGGGTGGTCCAGGGCGCGGCCGGCGGGGCGCTCCAGCCGCTGTCCCAGGCCATCCTCATGGAGAGCTTCCCGCCCCAGAAACGGGGCATGGCCATGGCCGTGTTCGGCATGGGCGTGGTGGTGGCCCCCATCGTCGGGCCGCTGCTCGGCGGCTGGATCACGGACAACATGACCTGGCGCTGGATCTTCTTCATCAACCTGCCGGTGGGCGTGGCCGCCCTGCTCATGTGCCAGACCTTTCTGGAGGACCCGCCGTACCTGTCCGAGGCCAAGTCGCGCCGGGCGGGCAAGGTGGACTACGTGGGCTTTTTGTTCATGGTGGCCTGGCTTTCCACCCTGCAGATCGTGCTCGACCGGGGACAGGAGGTGGACTGGTTCGCGGCCCAGTGGATACGCTGGTTCTCGGGCGTGAGCCTGGCCTCCATGATCGCCTTCGTCGTCTGGGAACTGCGGGCGCAATACCCGCTGGTGGACCTGCGGGTGCTGCGCGACCGCGATTTCGCCGCCTGCACGGCCATGATCGGCGTGGTCGGCGTGGTGCTCTACAGCGCCATCACCCTGCTGCCGCTGTTCATGCAGAACCTCATGGGCTACTCGGCCTTCGACAGCGGCATGGCGCTGAGCCCCCGGGGCGTCGGGGCCATCATCGCCATGATCCTGGTGGGGCGCATCATCGGCAAGGTGGACACGAGGATTCTCATCGGCCTGGGGTTCACGCTCATGGCCTACTCCTCCTACCGGTTCACGGAGATCAACCTCGACATCTCCATCGCGGCCATCATCTGGCCGAGCGTGCTGCTCGGCCTGTCCATGGCCATGGTCTTCGTGCCCCTGACCACCCAGGCCATGTCCAACCTGCAAAACGAGCAGATCGGCAACGCGGCCGGCATCTTCAACCTCATGCGCAACATCGGGGGAAGCATCGGCATCTCGGCCTTGATCGCCCTGGTGGACCGGGGGGCGCAGACGCACCAGGCGCTGCTCGCCGGGCATCTGCGGCCGGACAACCCACGCTTTTCCGCCTACCTCGACGCCCTGCAGGGCTACCTGTCCCGCCACGCCGATCCGGCCCTGGCCAAGCTCAAGGCCCTGGGGCTCTCCTACGACCTGCTGGTGCAGCAGGCCACGCTGCTGGCCTACGTGGACAGCTTCCGGGTCCTGGCCTACCTGTGCCTTTTCTGCATTCCCGGGGTGCTGCTGCTGCGGCGGGCGAAAAAGGGCGTCAAGCCGGTCATGGGGCACTAGGGGCGACGGTCCGCGCCCCTAGAGTCGAACGGGATGGGGCCCTCATGCCCCGGCTTCCCCGCGCGGGCGACGACACTTCACAAGACAACGGACGCCCACCAGCGCCGCGACGAACCCTGAAGCCGCGCCCAGGCCCAAGGCCCAACGCGGACCGTACCGGTCGGCCACCCAGCCGACGACGGGCGCGCCGATGGGCGTGCATCCCAGGGCGATGGCCAGCCGGATGGCCATGACCCGCCCGCGCATGTCCGGTTCGGTGGAGAGCTGCATCAGGCTGTTGGTCGTGGTGGTGAAGGTCAGCGCCGCAAGGCCCGTGAAGCAAAGCGCCAGCCCGAAAAGGCCACCGTTGGGCATGACGGCGGCCAGGCCGCCGCTTGCGCCGAAAAGGACGGCGCTGGACAGCAGGTGCCGCATGCGCGGCCGCTCCCGGCGGGCGGTCAGCAAGGCCCCGGCGATGGTGCCCAGGGCCAAGAGCGAATAGAAGAGCCCATAGCGGCCCGCGCCGGCGTGGAAGACGCCAACCGTCATGGTGGAGATGAAAATCGGGAAATTGAGCCCGAAGGTGCCGATCCAAAACAGCATGACCAGGATGGCCTTCAGGTCCGGCCGGTTCCAGACGTAACGGAAGCCCTCGACGAAACTCCCCTGCCGCCGGGCCGCCCGGCTGTTCGGGTACAGCTCCCGGACGCGCAGGAAAGCCAGGGACCACAGCACGGCCAGGAACGAAGCCGCGTTGAGCAGAAACACCCAGCCGCACCCCACCGCGGCGATCAGCACCCCGGCGACGGCCGGGCCGACCATGCGGGCGGCGCTGAACGAGGTGGAATTGAGGGCCACGGCGTTGGCCAGGTCCGCCTCCCCGGCCAGGTCCGCCACAAAGGTCTGCCGGGCCGGGGCGTCGAAGGCCGAGGCGCACCCGAGCAGGAAGGCGAACACGTACACGTGCCACAGGCGCACGGCCCCGGCGACGGTGAGCAGCCCCAGCCCCAGGGCCAGGACCCCCATGGCCGCCTGGGTGGCGAGCAGGAGCTTTCGCCGGTCGAAGTGGTCCGCGGCGAACCCCGTCCAGGGCATGAAAAGCAGCTGCGGCCCGTACTGCAGCGCCATGACGACGCCCACGGCCGTGGCGTTGTTGCGGGTCAGCTGGGTCAGGACGAGCCAGTCCTGGGCGACGCGCTGCATCCATGTCCCGATGTTGGACACCAGCGCGCCCATGGCCCACAGCCTGTAGTTGAAGCCGGTCAAGGACCGGAAGGCGCCTTTCCAGAATCCGTTCATGGCGTTGCCGCGAGGCGTCACCGTCGCCCCCCTTCAAGGAGGGCGACGATTTCGTTGGTTGCGCCGGTTTCCCCGAGCCTGGGGAAAATGCGTTCGACGCTGTTGGCGTGGGCCTCGGCGTTCATGTCCGCCACGGCGTCCAGGGCCAGGGTCACGTTGAACCCCAGGGCATAGGCTTCCCGGGCGGTCGATTCCACGCCGACGCTGGTGGCGACGCCGGCGATCACGATCTGGCTGACGCCTTGGCCGGCCAGGTGCTGGGCCAGGCCCGTGCCCGCGAACGCGCCCCAGGTCCGCTTGGTCACGACGTGATCCCCGGGCTGCCGGTCGAGTTCGGGCAAAAGTTCCGTCCAGTCGGGCGGCAGGCCCGTCAGGCGCGCGCCCTGCTCCGTCCGGCCCGGGGGCTGCCCGGCCACGTTGACCAGCACCACGGGCAGCCCGCGGCGGCGGAAGGCTTGCGCCAGAAGCCGCGCCTGGGCCACGACCCGGGCCACGGCCGGGGCGGCGCCCAGGGCGGCGGCCATGGCCGCTATCCCTTTTTGCAGATCGATCACGAGAAGCGCCGATTTCGGATCAAGAACGCTTACGGACATGCGATGCTCCTTGACTGGGGAAAAACGGGAACGGTCCGGTCGCCGCGCCAGGCGGCGCGGCGGAGCGGATCAGGATTCGCCCAGGCGCTTGATCAACGCCGCGGCGGCATGCAGCGCCTCCCGCTCGGACGGCTCGAGCTTTTCCAGCTTGGCCTGCAACCACTTAAGCTTGAGGAGCCGGTTGCGCTGCCTGGTTTCCAGCCCAAGCTCCGTGAGCCCGAACAGCACCTGCCGTCCGTCCGTCGGGTGCGGTCGCCGCGTCACCATCCCCTCCCGCTCCAGGGCGGCCAGGGTGACGCCCATGGACTGGGGCTTGACCGACTCCGCCCGGGCGAGGTCCGCCGTGGTCAGCCAACCCGTGCGGCTCAGGTGGCCCATGACCGCGCGTTGGGACAGGGTCAGCGCGGCCGGGTTCGATTCCGCGCGCAGCCGGCGCAGGAGTTGCCCGGTGGCCAGCAGCAGCTCCTCGACGACCGCTTCCAGGGAGGCGGGGGATTCGTGTGCGTCGTTCATGCCGCACGAGTAGAAAACGACAGAAAGACTTGCAAGTTAAACTGTTGAAATGCGCCGCAGGCGAGATTCCCCGGCCACGGGAATCCTCATTGGCTGGCTTCACCAATTATTTTAAGTTCTTGGGCTCAAAAAGACGCGTATCGAGGACGCCGCGCGGGCCTACGGCTCGCTCATGGACTCGTGCAGGCCCCGGAGGACGGGATCGAGCAGGTAGCTCGCCACCCGGCGTTTGCCGACGAGGATCTCGGCCGTGAGCGTCATGCCGGGCAGGAGCCGGAATTCCGGGCCCACGTCGCGAAGCCTGGTGGAGGTCAGGCGGATGCGCGCCTTGTAGTGCACGCCGCCGTCCTCGTCCTCGCCGCCGGGCGGGGCGTTCTCCTGCACGAAGGCGTCGGGGCTGACCATGCGCACCACGCCGTCGAGAAAGCCGTGGCGCTGGAAGGGATAGGCGGCGAGCTTGAGGCGCGCCGCCTCGCCCTCGCCGATGTGGCCGATGTCCTTGGCCGCGATGACCACCTCGGCCTCCAGGGCCCCGGGGCCGTCGCCAAGGGGCACCAGGGTGCAAAACGTCTCCGCCGCCTTGGCCACCGAGCCTTCCGAGAGCGGGGCCACGTCCTTGACCACCGCGTCGGCCACGGCCACCAGGTCCACCAGCTCGCTGCGCCGCGAGGCCTTGGCCAGGGTGTGCTCCACCTCGTCGAGCTGCTGGCCCGATTCGAGCAGCTGGCTGGCCGTCTGGGAATACCAGTTGCTGATGAAGGCCTGGCGCTCCATCCTCGCCTGGTTGAGCTTCTCCTTGAGCTGCTCCTCCTTGTCCACGGCCTTGGCGAAGAGGTCGTCCACGCGCAGCCGCTCGCGAAGCGCGCCCAGGTACTCCACCTTGCTGGCGCTGCCCTCGGGGGAGAGCTTGGCGTACATGCCCTCGATCTGCTTGGCCAGGTCGGCCTGCTCGGTCAGGCGCGCCTGCTCGTTTCCGACCGCGGCCAGGCTCTCCTCCAGCGTCGCCACCTCGCGCTCGCTGGCCTCGACCTTGGCCCGGTACTCCTCCTTGCGCAGGGTGAAAAGGGCCAGGCGCACCCGCGCCTCGGGGTCGTCCGACTCCTTGTCCGACTCCGGCAGGGGCTTGCCGTAGAGTTCGGCCGAGAGCAGCGCCGTGAAGGCGGACAGAAACCGCCGCTTGGCCGTAAGCTGGCCCATGTCGGCGCTGGCGAAGGTGGGGTCCAGGGTGGCCAGCACCGCGCCCTTTTTGACCACGTCCCCCGGGCGCACGTTGATGGCCCGCACCACCGCCGTCTCCAGGGGCTGGACCAGGATGGGCGGCACCTTGGTCACGAGCATGCCCCGGGCCGAGACCACCCGGTCGAGCTCGGAATACCAGGACCAGACGCCGCCGAAGACCAGGGCGGCGCAGATGAGGTAAAGCGCCCATCTCGCCTGGGGCGGCAATCGCCCCTCGCCCACGGCCACGGCGTCGGGCTGGAAGTCCATGGCCTCGCGGCGGATGCGGGCCATGTCAGCGCATCCCCTTGGTCTGGCGCTCCCACAGGGTGCGGTAGATCGCGCAGCGCGCGAGCAGTTCGGTGTGGGGAGCCACGTCCACCACCCTGCCCTGGTCGAGGACCATGATGCGGTCGGCGTTTCGCAGGGTGGAGAGGCGGTGGGCCACGATGATGGTGGTGCGGCCCTTGGCGATGCCGTCGAGGTTTTCCTGGATGCGGGCCTCGCTTTCCGGGTCGAGCGCGCTCGTGGCCTCGTCGAAGATCATGATGCGCGGGTCCTTGAGCAGGGCCCGGGCGATGGCCAGGCGCTGCTTCTGCCCGCCGGAGAGGTTGGCCCCGTTTTCCTCGAGCAGCGTGTCGTAGCCGGCGGGCAGGCGCTCGACGAACTCGTCGGCCCCGGCCAGCCGGGCCGCCCGGCGCACCTCGTCGAGGTCGGCCCCGGGGCGGGTCATGGAAATGTTCTCGCGCACGGTGCCGTGGAAGATGAAGTTCTCCTGGAGGACCACGCCGATGTTCTGGCGCAGGTGCACGATGTCCAGGTCGGTTATGGGCACGCCGTCGAAGCTGATGCGCCCGCCGGACAGGGGGTAGAGGCCCTGGATGAGGCGGGTCAGCGTGGTCTTGCCCGAGCCGCTGCGCCCGACCACGCCGAGGATCTCGCCCGGCTCCAGGCGCAGGGACACGCCGTCGAGCGCCGGGGCGTCGCCGGGATTGTAGGCGAAGCGGGCCTCGTCGACGGCCAGCCCGCCCAGGATCTCGGGCCTGGCCCCGCCGCGCACCAGCCCCGGCTCGGGCTTGCGGTTCATGACCTCGCCCAGCATGGCCACGGCCAGGTGGACCTTCTGGTATTCGTGGATGAGCTCCACGATGCGTATAAGCGGCATGGTCACGGACTGGGACAGCATCTGGAAGGCGATGAGCTCGCCCATGGACAGCGTGTTGTCGAACACGCCCCGCGCGCCCACCCAGATGACGGCCACGGTCATGAGCCGCTCCAGGGTCTTGACCAGGGCGTTGCCGAGGGCCGACATCTTGCGCACGTCGAAGTTGCGGGTGACCGCCCCGGCCGAGCCCTCCTCCCAGCGGCGCTGGCGCGTGCCCTCAAGGGCCAGGCACTTGATGGTGCCCACGCCATGGATGGTCTCGACGAGCAAGGCTTGCCGCTCGCCCTCGGCGGCGTAGAGCGCCATGAGCCGGCGATGAAACGGCCCCACGAGCAGGCCGATGGCCCCGGCCGTGACCAGGGCGAAGACCAGCACGATCATGGTGAGCTTTGCGCTGTAGAGGTAGAGCACGGGCAGAAAGACGATGAGCGAGGAGGCGTCGAGCAGCGTGTTGAGCAGGTTGCCGGTGAGAAACTCCCGCACCTGGTCGGTCTGCTGCATGTGCTTGATGATCACGCCCGCGAAGCTGCGCTCGAAAAAGGGCAGCGGCAGCTTGATCATGTGGGCGAAGGTCTCCATGGCCAGGCGCAGGTCGATCTTGGTGGTGGCGAAGCGCAGAAGGTACTCGCGCAGGTAGCGCAACGCGCCCTCGAAGAGGATGGCGGCCACCACGCCGACGCCAAGGACGTTGAGGGTCGAAAGCGTGTGGTGGGCCAAGACCTTGTCCACCACGTTCTGGAAATAAAGCGGCACGGCGAAGGCCAGGCCGTGCATGAAGAAGGCGATGCCGGCGATCTCGAGGAAGATGCGCTTCTCCCTGGCCACCTGCGGCCAGAACCAGGACAGGCTGAAGCGCTTGGCGTCGGCGGCCGCGACCTTCCTCTTGCGAAAAAGGGCGACCTCGCCGGTGAAAAGCCCGGGCAGCTCGGCTTCCGGCACGAACACGAAGGGGTTGCCGCCGGCGGCGCGCTCCCGGTCGTAGAGCACGAGCTCCCGGCCGCCGCCCGGAACCTGGCGCATGCCCGAGAGCACGGCCGTGGTCCCGTCCCGGCGCACGGCCAGGGCCGGATAAGCCTCGCCCAGTTCGAGAAAGCCCCTGGGCGGGATGCGGCGGCGCTTGGCGGCCAAGCCCAGGGAGCCGGCCAGGCGCAGGACCGTGGCCATGGTCAGTTGCCTGCCGGCCAGGCCGTTTCGGGAGACGAGATCGGCCGAGCCCGTGGACAGGCCGTGATGGCGGGCGATGACCACGAAATCGTCGAGCGCCGACGGCGGCAGGCGTCCCATGGGGCCTAGTCCCGCGCCTGGCCGCAGCTGTCGTCGCCGTTTTCGTCCCCGGCTCCGCCGTCCTGGGGCTTGAGCTTGCGGCGCAGGCTTTCCCGGCTGATGCCGAGCAGCCTGGCGGCGCGGGTGCGGTTGCCGCCGCATTCGGCCAGGCAGGCCTCGATGGCCTCGCGCTCGAGCTCCTTGAGCCGGCCCACCTCGGCCCGGTGGACCACGGCCCCGGTCATGGGGGCCACCGGGGCCACGCGCTCCAGGGCGTGGCGCACCTCGCGCGAGAGGTCCTCCACGTGGATGGTGTCGGTGTAGGCCAGGGCCACGGCGCGCTCCACCTCGTTTTCGAGCTCCCGGATGTTGCCCGGCCAGGGGTAGTGCATGAGGGCCTCGCGGGCGCGCTTGGAGAAGGTCATGCGGCCCCGGCCCATGTTGCGGGAAAAGCCGGCCAGGAAGTTCTCGGCCAGAAGCGGAATGTCGTCGGTGCGCTCGCGTAGCGGCGGCAAATCGAGGTGCACGACCTTGATGCGGTAGTAGAGGTCGCGGCGGAACCGGCCCAGCTCCAGGTCCTGCTTGAGGTCGCGGTTGGTGGCCGAGACCAGGCGGATGTCCACGTGCATGGGGCCGCGCCCGCCCACGGGCACCACCTCGCCAAGCTCCAGCACGCGCAGAATCTTGGCCTGGCTGGCCTCGGTCATGTCGCCGATCTCGTCGAGAAAAAGCGTGCCGCCGCTGGCCCCCTCGATGATGCCCTTGCGCTTTTCCACGCCCGTGGCCACGCCCTTCTCGATGCCGAAGAACTCGCTTTCAAAAAGCGTCTCCGGCACGGCCGTGCAGTTGACGGCCATGAACGGCCCGTGCCGCCGCCGGCCGGAATAGTGCACCACCTTGGCCACCATCTCCTTGCCCGTGCCGGTCTCGCCGGTGATGAGCACGTTGACCGTGGTCTCGGCCACGCGCTGGGCGAGCTGGAGCACCTTGGCCATGCGCGGGCTGGCCCCGATGACGCGCGAGGGGGAGAAATTGTGGCGCAGCTGGCTTTTGAGCGCCGCGTTCTCGATTTTCAGCTGCCTCTCGATGCGCCGCAGCTCGCCGTGGGAGTTGTCCAGGCGGTCCACGGCCTCCTCCAGGAGCTTTTCCCGGTCGCGCACGTAGACGAGCATCTGCTCGAAGCGGTCGAGGAGATCGGACTGGATCTTGGGCCGGCCGGGCAGCTTGTCGAGCTGGCGGCGGCAGGCGAGCAGCTCGTCGCCGGCGGCCTCGTAGGCGGCGTCGGAGATGAGGGCGGCGAAACGCGACAGCCGTCCGGTCAGGTCCGGGGTCAACATCTGGGGCGTTTGAGGCATCGAACCTCCCTTGCCCCGGCGGCGCGTTCTGCGGGGCATGGCACGCCATTGGCTTATCCGAATTTACATTCCCACGCAATTCAAGCCCGTTAAGTGCTCCCAGGAAAACGCGCCCGACAGGAGGCGTTTTCGCGACCCGGTCATGGCGAAGCGGCGACGCCGCGTCGGCGCATCCTCCGGGAAAGCGCCTCGGATGCGGGCGGCCCCGCCTCGAAACGTGGCGGGCAACCGCGCTTCGTATTTTCTATTATTAAATAATTACAGTATAATATAACATGGCACGATCCTCGCTGATAGGGGAATCAGGAAAGGGCAACGGAGAACGCAACCAACCAACTCCCCGGAGGGTAGGAAAATGAGCTGGAGTTCCTTTTTTTCCAAGGTGACGTCCGTGGTGAAGTCCGTGGCCGCAGCCGTGACCAAGGCCATCCCGGCCGCCAGTTCCCTGGTGAGCACCGTGACCTCGGCCGCCAACTGGGCGGCCAACACCGTGAGCACGGCGGCCAACTGGGTCTCAAACACGGTTTCCACAGCGGTGTCCTACGTCAAGGACACCGTATCCACGGTGTCGAGCATGGTGGCCGACGCCGCCTCGTCCTCGGGCTCGGCCCTGGTGTCGAAGATCCAGGACACCGTGGCCTACGTGGCCGACCGGGTGAGCACGGCCGTTTCCTGGACGACGGACAAGATCGCCACGGCCGTGGACTACGTGAAGGACACCGTGGCCACGGGCACGCAGTACGCGAACACTATCGTGAGCGAGGCCAAGGACGTGGCCAGCGCCGTGACCAGCGGCTCGTCGTCCACGTCCACCGCCACCGATACGTCCGGCACGACTGCGACGAGCGGCGCGACGACGACGGACGGCACGACCAAGGCCGCGACCGCGAGCACGACCACGGCCGCCGCGACCACGGGCGACTCGGCCGCCTACAAGGACTACACGGGCGTGACGTCCAGCGCCTCCTCCACGACGGCCGTGGCCGACACGTCGAGCACGAACAAGAGCCAGCTCCTGGCCGCCTAGCTCCGGCCATCCCCCAAAGGGGCGCGCCGCCGACCGGCCATCGGCGGCGCGCCCCGGATCCGCCTCCGGACACGTCCCGGGGCGGCAGCGGGGACGGACGCCAACGGCCCCCGGCGACGCCGCCGGGCAACCGCAGGAGGGAAGAGACATGAGCTGGGCATCCTTTCTTTCCAAGGCCGTGTCCGTGGTCAAGGCCGTCGTCACCGCCGCCCCGGCCGTGGCCTCCCTGACCGCCACCGTGGCCTCGGCCGCCTCCTGGGCGGCGCAGACGGCCAAGACCGCCGTCAACTGGGTGTCGGACACGGTCTCCACGGCAACGGCCTTCGTCAAGGAGACGGCCGCCACCGTGTCGAGCATGACGGCGGGCATCTCCTCGGCCACGGGCTCGGCTCTGACGAACATCCTTTCGGACACGGCCTCGTACCTGGCGCAGCAGGCGTCCACGGCCGTGTCCTGGACCGCGGACAAGCTGGCCACGGCCTACGAGTTCACCAAGGACGCCGTGGCCACGGGCACGGCCTACGTGGCCAAGATCACCTCGGAGGCGGCCACCGTGGCCGCAGCGGTCAGCGCCGTCAGCGACGCCGCCTCGGGCACGGCGTCGACCGCGTCCGCCGCCTCCTCCACTACTTCCGCGAACACCGCGACCGGCACGGCCTCGGACACGACGTCCGCGACCACGGCCGCCACGGGACAGACGGCCGACGACGACGCCAAGACGACCGCCGTCACGGCCAGCACCGCCACGGGCGATTCGGCCGCCTACAAGGACTACACGGGCGTGACTTCGAGCTCCACGTCCGGCGCGGCCGTGGCCGACACGTCCGGCACGAACAAGAGCCAGCTCCTGGCCGCCGCCTGACCATGGCCCACCAAAAGGCAACGCCCCCGCCGGCCAACAGCCGACGGGGGCGTCTTCGCGGGGGGAAACCCGGCGAGCGTCGCGTCTACGAAATACGTGTCCATGCATTCCATGGACAACATGCCTTGGCAGTTATGGTTTTCTAAAAAATACTCTCGTATTTTTGAGGGACGCCACGCTAGTCCTCGCCCAGGCCGTTGCGGTCGTCGAGGACGCGCTTGGTCTTGCCGTAGCTGCGGGGCAGGCTCCCGGGCGGCAGGATCTCCACCCAGCCGCGCACGAGCAGGTGCTTGCGCAACTCGATGGAGATGGCTTCCGAAAGGTTCTGGTCCAGGTCGGCGCTGGCCGCGGGCTTGCGCTCGACCTTGACCACCATCTGGTCGCGGCCGTCGCGGCGGATCAGGCGGATCTGGAACTCGCTGTCCACGTCGCGGAACTCCTCCAGGACGCTGGCGATCTGGCCGGGGTAGATGTTGACGCCCCGGAAGATGAACATGTCGTCGGAGCGGCCGCAGATGCGGTCGTGGCGCGGCAGGGAGCAGCCGCAGGAGCACTCGCCGGGCAAAAGCCGCGTCAGGTCGCGGGTGCGGTAGCGAATGAGCGGCACGGCCTCCTTGCACAGGCTCGTCACCACCATCTCGCCCACCTCGCCGGGCGCGACCGGAGCCAGCGTCACCGGATCGAGCACTTCGAGGATGAACTTGTCCGCCCAGTAGTGGATGCCCTGGTGGGCCGAGCATTCCAGGCCCGCCCCCGGGCCGTAAAGCTCGGTCATGCCCGTGATGTCGAAGCTCTCCTCGAGCCCCAGCCACTTCTCGAAGCGGCGACGCATCTTGTCGGTGTGGGTCTCGGCCCCGAAAATGACCTTGCGCAGCTTCAGGCGCTTTCGCATGTCGCGTTTGTGCACCTCCTCGGCCATTAATAGGGCCATGGAGGCGGTGGAGCACAGGCAGGTCGTGCCCATGTCCTCGAGAAGCTGGAGGTGGATCTCCATGTTGCCGGGCCCGACAGGCAAAGCCATGGCCCCGAAGCGCTCGCAGCCCAGCTGAAAGCCGGCCCCGGCCGTCCACAGGCCGTAGCCCACGGCGATCTGCACCCGGTCCAGGGTGGTGAGCCCGGCCAGCTCGTAGCAGCGGGCGAACATGTCCTTCCAGGTGTCCACGTCGCCCTGGGTGTAGGCCAGTATCTTGCGCTTGCCCGTGGTGCCGGAGGAGGCGTGGATGCGCACCACCTGCTCCTCGGGCACGCACAAAAGCGGCAGGGGGTAGCCGTCGCGCAGGTCCTCCACGGTGGTCACGGGCAGGCGGGAAAGGTCGTCCAGGGCAAGGGCCTGTCCCGGATCGTAGCCCGCCCGGGCCAGGCGTTCGCGGTAGACGGGGCTGCCGGCGAAGGCGTGGCGGCAGGTCCAGTTGAGGCCGTCGGTCTGTATGGCGGCCAGGCGTTCGGGGGAAAGTTCCGGCAGAAAACGGTAACGGCTCATGCGAAGGCTCCGGGAAGCAAGATCGGTGGGGGCTTTTATCCGAAAACCGCGATAAAGAAAACGCCCGCGACCATCAAAAGCGCCCCCGGCAGGCGATGTCGCAGGTCGGGTTCGCGAAAGACGGCCGCGCCGAGCAGCACGCCGAAAACGATGCTCAGGCGCTTGACCGCGATGACGTAGGCGACCTGGGTCATGGGCAGGGCGTACATCTGGCAGACGATGCCGATGCCCTCAAGGAGCCCCGCCACGCCCACGGGCCAGGGCGGCAGTCCCGGCAGGCGCGAAGCCCCGCCCCGGCGAAGAAGGCGCGGCGCGAGCAAGGCCAGGGTGGTGGCGGAATAGACCGAGGCTCCCCAGAAAAGCGGCGAGGAAGCAGTGAGGCCCAGCTTGTCGATGTTGGCCCCCACGCTCCAGATGGCGGCCACGGCCAGCATGAGCCGCGACCCCTTGTGCGTCAGCAGGGCCTTGACCGGGCCCCAGAAGCCGAAACGCCGCTCCCGGAGGTTCAGGACATACGCCCCCGATACCACCAGGGCGATGCCGCAAAGCCCGCCCGGCTCGGGAAATTCGCCCACGGTCACGGGCGAGGTGACGAGCAGGAAAAGCGGCGTGAAGGCCAGCATGGGCAGGGTCAGGGACAGATCGCCGGCCTTGAGCGCCAGGCCGTAGAGCCAGTAGGTCACGCCGCCGAGCCCGCCGCCGACGAGCAGGCACGTCCAGAACGGCCCGGACAGCGACACCGGCGGCCCGGCGGCCACGGTGAGCCACAAAAAGACCGACACCGAGAGGCAGTAGCCGATCATGGCCGTGGTGGCGTCCATGCCGCGCAGGGACTTCTTGAGGAAAGTGTCCTTGACCGCCTGGGTCAGGGCCGTGACGCAGGAAAGGGCGAACCAGTTCACGAGGTTGCCCGCTCCCGGGGGCGCATTTCGAGCGCAAGGGCAGGCGGCGTGGCCATCGGGGACGTCTTCATTGCTTTTTCCCAAACGCCCCGCCGCGCGCCGGGGCAGGACACCCTATCCGCCAACGCTTTCCGGGGCAAGGTGACGCGCCCGGGCCGACTGTGATACCTTAAGCCGCCGGCCGTCGCCGCCACGGACATCGCCCAGACAAGGAGCGCCGCATGGAATGGGGAGAGGTTTTTCCCATGGCCGCCAGCGCGGTCAAAACCG
Source organism: Pseudomonadota bacterium (assembly GCA_023390395.1). Classification (GTDB taxonomy): domain Bacteria; phylum Desulfobacterota; class Desulfovibrionia; order Desulfovibrionales; family Desulfovibrionaceae; genus Solidesulfovibrio. The sequence continues at coordinate 16,683 of JAEWCY010000009.1, forward strand.
GATGGCTCACCGCCCTGTTCGGGGGCATGCTGGTCTTGTGGGTGGGCCTCTTTTTCTTCCTCAACCACATGATCCGGGGCGCGGCCGAGGCCGAGATCGCCCTGCGCGGCGGCAACCTCGTGGTGCGCGGCGCGTTCTACGGCCGCGAGATCCCCCTGGCCGAAGTGGACGTGGACGGAGCCGTGCCCTCGGACCTCGGCCAAGCCGGCCCCAAAAGCCTCAAATGGCGCACCAACGGCATCGGCATGCCCGGCCTCGCCGCCGGCTGGTACAAGCTCGGCGACGGCGAAAAGGCCCTGGTCTTCGTCACGGACAAGTCCCGGGCCGTGTACGTGCCCACGCGCCTCGGCTACGCCGTGCTGGTGAGCCCGGGCGATCCCGACCGGTTCCTGGCCGCCCTGCGCCGGGCCGCCGCCCGGGCCGCGGCCGATCCGCCGCCCGCCGGCCGCCCGGGCGCGAACCTGCCCACGAGCTGACGGCCCCGCCTCCTCCCGAAACGACAGGCGGCCGGCATCCGAGGATTCCGGCCGCCGTCGTGGGGTTTTGGGGTTTGGAGGTTGTGTGGGATGCGCTCTATGGTCTGCCCGGCTTGGCCGGGCCGCCTTGCCCGTTTTCGTGGGTCGGCTTGCGTCGCCCTCGCGTTGATTCGAGATCTAGGCTAAATGAAAATAATAATCAAGATCAAAATGAACTTTTTTTCGCATTCCTCAAAAAAAGCCGGCCCGCCGTCTGCAAGCACAGGCGACGGGCCGGAGTCTCAAGGGGCAGGGAACAATTCCGGAGGACTGGATCACCCGAACCCGCGCCGCCCGTCTCCCTCCCTCCGGGCCAGGAGGGGACGCGAAACGGCTTCGCAGGCGCGGGCACGCCACGACCCAGGGCAGGACCGTGGAATCCCTTCGCGGCGGGAAAGGATTCCACGCCCCCGGCCGCGCCCGGGTTCTGTTCGCGAAAGCCGATGCCGCCCGCCACGGCGACGACGGGGTGCCTGTCCGTCGTCGCCGCCGCGACCGGCGACGCGAAGCCTCCCTTCGCGCCCGCCGGCTCCCGAGACATGCCGTGCCCTCCCCTCGCGTCCCGATCGTCGCGAAATCCCGCCACGACCAAGTCCGTCTCCGGAAACCTCGGGGAGGAAACTCGGCATTTTCAACCTGATTGTTACTAATTATTTTTTCGTGCCACCGTCAAGCAAAAAATCCCCGCGTCAAGCCTTGACCCCCCAGACCGCCAGGATACGATGCAGGCAGCGAGGTAGCCATGCACGACACGCCGGACATCCTGCCCATCACCGCCCCGGACGCCATCGAACGAAAATCCCTGGCCGTCATCGACGCCGAAGTCCCCGAGCCGCGCCCCTTCGAAGGCCGGAAATGGGAAATCGTGCGCCGGCTCATCCACACCACCGCCGACTTCGAAATGCTCGACCTCGTCCGGTTCTCCAAAGGAGCCGTGGAAGCCGGACTGGCCGCCCTGGCCGCCGGCGCGACCATCGTCACGGACACCGAAATGGCCCGCTGCGCCATCCCCGCCCGACGCCTCACCCCCCTCGGCTGCTCCGTCCGCTGTCTCCTAAACGACCCCGAAGTCGTGGCCGCGGCCAAACAAGGGGGAGGCACCCGCGCCGCCGCCGCCATGGACGCCGCCCTGACGACCCTCCAAGCCCCCCTCGTCCTGGCCATCGGCAACGCGCCCACCGCCCTGCTGCGGCTGCTCAAACGCCTCGACGCCGGCACGCCGCCGCCCGCCCTCGTCATCGGCATGCCCGTGGGGTTCGTCAACGCCGCCGAATCCAAAGCCCTGCTCATGACCCGGGCCGACGTGCCCTGGATCGCCGTCTCCGGCCGCAAGGGCGGCTCGGCCCTGGCCGGAGCCACGGTCAATGCGCTGGCGATCATGTTGCTGCGAGAGAAGGAGATGGAGGGGAAGAAGAGGTAAGATGCCTCCGGCGGCAAGGAGGGGGTGACCCCCTCCTTGACCTCCCCGACGGGTGCGGGTGGGGAGGCGTGTGGGAACGGCGGGCGGCGAAGCGCCGCATTTTAAGATGAGCTCTTTAGAATTCCATTAAATTTGCCCCGAAGGGGCAACGGGCCTGCGAGGCC
>JAEWCY010000037.1 GCA_023390395.1 Pseudomonadota bacterium
TCGCAGCAAGGCCACCGTTCCCTTTGCGGGGCGCCCCCTCATCTGTCGCTTGGTGGAGCGTCTGGCACCGGTGTCCGACGACTTGGTCATCACGACGAACGAGCCGGACAACTTGGCGTTTCTCCATACGGAATTCCCGCAGTACCGCATCCAGCTCGTGTGCGACGCATTCGATTACCGCGGTGCACTGCCTGGCCTCTACACGGCTATGCAGGCCGCGCGCAACCCCTATGTGGCCGTGGTGGCCTGCGACATGGTGTTCGCATCGGGATCGCTCGTGATTGCCGAGGCGCTCGCCATGAACGAGACGGGTGCCGACGTGGTGGTGCCGGTGAACAAGCACGGCTACGAGCCGTTCCACGCCCTGTACCGCCGCATGGCCTGTCTGCCTGCGGTGCGACGCGCCCTCGACCGGGGCGAGAAGCGCGCGCAGGCGTTCTTCGATGACGTGAAGGTGCTGGAGTTCCCGCAGGCCAAGGTGCTTGAAGCGGAGCCGATGGGAGGCTGCTTCATCAACGCGAACACGCCCGACGAGCTGCATTCGCTGGAAGAATCGTTCCTGGAAGGGTAAGGGTGGTATGCCGAACCTCATCGACATCGTGGAAGTGGCCGAGGCTCTGGAGAGCAAGGCGGTCTACCTCGCGCCCGACCGTTGCGTCGTGGTGCGCAACCGCCACGCCACGTGCCGGAAGTGCTCGGATGCGTGCCTGACGGACGCGGTGTCTGCCGTTGACAACGTGCTCTCCCTCGATGTGGGCTTGTGTGTGGCCTGTGGGGCGTGCACGACCGTGTGTCCTACCGAGGCTCTGATCCCGCTCAGGCCGCTTGACGACGATCTGGCAGCTTCGGTGGCCGATGGTGTGGTGGCTACGGGTGGTCGCGCTGTGTTCGCTTGTGCGCGCATTGCCTCCAAACGCTTGGGCGATCCCTCGAAATTCGCGGAAGTGCCGTGCCTTGCGCGCATGGAGGAGAGCGTGCTGTTGGAGTTGGCCGCGCGCGACGTGCGCGATCTGCTGCTGGTGGACGGCACCTGCGCCACGTGTAAGTACCGCGCCTGCGTGCCCGGCATCGAGGCCACGGTGGCCTCGGCGAACCAGCTGCTGGCGGCCCAAGGGTCGGACATCCGCGTGCAGCGGGCCTCGGCTTTCCCCGATGATGTGCTGCTGGAGGACCAGCGCAGCCTGCTCGGCGCCTCGCGTCGGGGCTTTTTCACGCAGGCGAAGAGTACGGCGCTCGATGCGGCGGGCAAGACCGTGGAGGTGGCGTTCATCAAGAAGGGCAATTCCGTGATTCCGCCCTCGCTGCGCGACCGGCTCCGTATGTCCGATGCGGGCACGCTGCCGCAGTTCAACCCTGCTCGACGCATGCACGTGCTCGACGCCATGGACCGCTTGGGGCCATCGGTGGTGCCCGAGATAGACACGCGCCTGTTCGGCGACGTGCATATCGACGGGGAGGAGTGCTCGTCGTGCGGCATGTGCGCAGTGTTCTGTCCCACGGGCGCGCTCAAGAAAAGCGACCTGGTGCCCGAGGAGGGCGAAGGCAGTTTCTTGGAGTTCTCAGCCGCCGATTGCGTGCAGTGCAACCTATGCGCCGATGCCTGCCTGAAGAAGTGTCTTAAGGTGAGCTCTGTCGTGCCCACGGCCGAGCTGTTCGACTTCGAGCCGCGCCTCATCCATCTGCCGAACCCGCCTGCGCGCCCGGGCATTTTGTCAAGCCTAAAGCGGTAGCACTCGTTCGCTCGCCGCGGAATTCGTGCGATTCCTCAACGGTACCTTTTCTTTGTACGGAATTTACTGTATAAGTAATGGAAACAGTTGAATAAGGCGCGGTGTCTGTTTGCCGTGCCTGATCGGAAGCGGGCGGGAAGAATGAACAGCGATTTCATCGTAGCGGTGCACGCTTTGGTGTTCCTGAATCACAAGGCGAGCGTCGTGTCGAGCGAGGCTCTGGCGGAAAACGTGTGCACGAATGCGGCACGTGTGCGCAAGATCATGTCGCCGCTCAAGCGCGCAGGGTTCGTGGAAACGCGCGAGGGGAACGAAGGTGGCTACCGGTTCATCGTCGATCCCGCCACGGTCGACCTTGCCGCCGTGGCAAAAGCGCTGGAGGTAACGTTTGTAGAAGCGCGTTGGCACAGCGGCGATGCCGATAAGGAGTGCCTCGTGGCCTCTGGCATGGCGGGTATCATGGACGAAATATTCTACGAGCTCGACGCCGGGTGCCGCATGCGGTTGAAGAATATCACGATCGCCTCCATCGACAAGGACATTTTCGGCACGGGCGACGTGGCGACTCACTCTGACATCGGCGAGGCGGCGGCCCAATCCAATGCAGGTAGCGCAGCGGCCCCGTCCGCATAACCGGCCGTGACTCCCGCGCGAAGCGGGAGTCACTCGGCCGCCCCTTTCCGCGTTCGGTGCACCCTGCGCCGACGACGACCGATGAGGAGCACCTATGGGTTTCTCGCTTGAAACGAGCGTTCCGGCGCTCACCGTGTTCATTCAAGGTTTGCTGAGCTTCTTCTCGCCCTGCGTGCTGCCGCTCATCCCGCTGTATGTGGGTTATCTCGCCGGCGGCGCTGCGAAGAAAAACGACGATGGAACCATCGAATACCCGCGCAAGAAAGTGCTGGTAAACACCCTGTTCTTCGTCATCGGCGTCAGCTTTGCGTTCTTCTTGCTGGGTTTCGGCTTCACGGCGCTCGGGCAGTTCTTCACCGGCAACCAGCGGGTGTTCTCCGTCGTCGCCGGCGTGGTCATGGTGGCGTTCGGTTTGTATATGCTCGGTGCGTTCGGCAAGGCGCGTGTGGTGGAGACCGAGCGGCGGCTGCCATTCAACCTGGGGCGTTTCGCCATGAACCCGCTCGTGGCGCTCGTGCTGGGCTTTACGTTCAGCTTCGCGTGGACGCCGTGCGTGGGGCCGGTGCTGGCCAGTGTGCTGCTCATGGCCTCGTCGAGCGCTTCGGCTGCGGCGGGCTTTGGGCTCGTGGGTGTGTACACACTCGGATTTGTGCTGCCGTTTCTGGCGGAGGGCCTGTTCACGGGCGAAGTGCTGCGGTTCTTCCGCACGCACGGCAACGTGGTGAAGTACACGGTGAAAATCGGTGGCGCGCTGCTTATCGTCATGGGCATTATGACGGTGACGGGATGGATGAACGGCGTGACGAGCTACCTCTCGTCGTTCGGCGCTGCGCCGGCCGCGCAGGAGCAGCCCGCGGATGCGGACAGCGCGCAGGATGGGGAGGGAAGCGGCGACGCACAGGGTGGCACGTCCGGGTCGGGCGGCTCTTCCACCGAGGGGTCGGACGGTGCGGGGTCTTCGTCTGCCTCTGGTGTTCAGGCGGCTCCACTGGCCGATCTTTCCCTCGTTGACCAGAATGGCGTTGAGCACAAGCTCTCCGACTACCGGGGCAAGACGGTGTTCCTCAACTTCTTTGCCACGTGGTGCGGGCCGTGCCAGCGCGAGATTCCCGATATTGAGGCGCTCTACCGCGACCGCGGAGAGAACAAGGATGATCTCGTCGTGCTTGGTGTTGCCAACCCCAAGACATCGGAGCACCCGCAAAACAGCGACGTGAGCGAGGATGAAGTCAAAGCGTTCATCGATGAGTACAACATAACGTACCCCGTGCTCATGGACACGTCGACCAAGCTGTTCTCGGCCTATGGGATAAGCTCGTTTCCCACCACGTTCATGATCGATAAGGACGGTAACGTGTTCGGCTACGCGCCCGGAATGCTCACCGCCGACGTCATGAACAACATTGTGGAGCAGACGATGACCGGCGTGCGGAAGTAACAGGGGCGTACTCGGCCGTCTGCCGAGGGTTCTCGCCTGCAGGGTCTTCCCCTTTTCGTAGGCTATGCTATACTGCCAAAAGCACTTTAGCACAGTAAAGTAGAAAAGCGGCCGAGGGGCACGCAGCCGGGGGTGGCGGGCGTCGGTTCGCGAAACCATGGGAGGATGAATCAATGAAGAAAAAGGTTAAGGCGCTCTTCGTCGCAGCAGCGACGTTCGCGTTGGCGGCGGTTATGCTGGCAGGATGTTCTGGCGGCGACGCGCCGAAGGATGCTGACAAGGGCGGCACGGCTGATGCCTCGTTCACGCTCACGGTGGGCTTCGACCAGAGCTACCCGCCTTATGGCTACGTGGGCGACGACGGCCAGTTCACCGGTTTCGACCTAGATCTGGCGAAGGCTGTGTGCGAGAAGAACGGCTGGGAGCTGAAGCTCGAGCCCATCGACTGGGATGCGAAGGACGCGCTGCTTGGCAGCGGCTCCATCAACTGCATCTGGAACGGCTTCACCATGGAGGGTCGCGAGGACGGCTACACGTTCTCGGAGCCGTATATGTTGAATGAGCAGGTGGTAGTGGCGAAGGCCGACAGCGGCATCAAGACGCTCGAGGACTTGAACGGCAAAGTGGTCATGACGCAGGTTGATTCGGCAGCGCTCGACGTGTTGGAGAATACGGAAGAGGGCGGTCAGGCTGAACTTGCCGGCACGTTCAAGGAACTGCAGACCATCGGCGACTATAACAATGCGTTCATGCAGCTCGAGTCCGGCATGGTGGACGCCGTGGCGTGTGACTTGTCCATCGCTGCGTTCCAGATGGCTGCGAAGCCTGATGTGTACGTACAGATGAGCGACCCGCTGTCCACCGAGCACTACGCTGTGGGCTTCAAGAAGGGCGATGCCGATCTGGCCAAGCAGGTATCCGACACCCTCAAAGTGCTCGACGAGGACGGTACTATCAAGCAGCTGTGCGAGAAGTACGCCGACCAGGGCATCACGTACGACAACTGGGTTCTGTAGGGTTCCGCCGGCCTGTCGGCCGGCGGACCTGCTCGATGCTGCGGGCCGTTCGCGCACCGAATCTTCGCGCGATCCCGGAAGCTCGCGTACCACAGTACGCTTCGCCTCCGCGATCCCACGAATCTTCGGCACGGGAACGGCCCTCGCTGACGTTACTGGACCTGTTATGTTTGAGAAAGGCCGGACATGGAACTGGGAACCATGATGGGGCTGCTGGGCTCGGGCCTGGTGTTCACCGTGCAGATTTTCGTCATCACGCTCATCGGTTCGTTGCCGCTGGGCGTGGTGGTGGCGTTCGGGCGCATGAGCCGGTTCAAGCCGGTCGCACTCATCACGCGCTTCTACATCTCGGTAATGCGTGGTACGCCGCTCATGCTGCAGCTCATGGCTATCATGTATGGGCCATATTACCTGCTCGGACTCAACATGGGCAACGATTGGAAATACTGGGCGTGTTCCATCGGTTTCATCATCAACTATGCGGCCTACTTCGGCGAGATTTATCGCGGCGGGATTCAGTCCATTCCGCGCGGGCAGTACGAGGCGGCTGAGGTGCTGGGCTACTCGCGCGCTCAAACGTTCATGAAGATCGTGCTTCCCCAAGTGGTCAAGCGTATCCTGCCTGCCATGAGCAACGAGATAATCACGCTGGTCAAGGACACGTCGCTCGCGTTCGTTCTGGGTATTATGGAGATGTTCAGCCAAGCGAAGGCTATCGCCGCCTCACAGATCAGCATGCTCCCCTATGTGATCGCTGGCGTGATCTACTGGGTGTTCAACTTCATCGTGGAGATTGTGCTCACGCGGATGGAGAAGCGCCTCAACTACTACCACGATTAGGAGCGCACTATGACTGATGAACCTCTCGTGCTCCTGGAGCACGCGAAGAAGAGTTTTGGCGGCACGCCGGTGCTCAAGGATATCTCACTCGCGGTGCGCCGGGGCGAAGTTGTGGCCGTTATCGGGCCCTCGGGCGGCGGCAAGTCTACGCTTTTACGGTGCTGTACGTTGCTGGAGACGCTTGATGCCGGGCGTCTGGCGTATGGCGACCTCGTGGTGGCAGAGGACGGTGCCGACGGGCGAGCGGTCTACGCGTCGAAGGCGGTGCAGAAGGAGGCCAAGACGCGCTTTGGCTTGGTATTTCAGAATTTCAATCTGTTTCCGCACTATTCGGTGCTGAAGAACGTGACGGATGCGCCGCTCCACGTGCAGAAGCGCCCCAAGGACGAGGTGCTCAAAACGGCGCGCGCCCTGTTGGCGAAGATGGGACTCGAAGGCGTAGAGGGCAAGGTTCCCTGCGAGCTGTCGGGAGGCATGCAGCAGCGCGTGGCCATTGCCCGCGCGCTCGCACTCAATCCCGACGTGCTGTTCTTCGATGAGCCCACGAGTGCGCTCGACCCCGAATTGACAAAGGACGTGCTCAAGGTCATCCGCGATCTGGCGGCCGAGCATATGACCATGGTCATCGTCACGCACGAGATGAGTTTCGCGCGTGACGTGGCCGACCACATCGTGTTCATGGACGGCGGCCTGATCGTGGAAGAAGGCACTGCGTCCGAGATCATCAACCATCCCCAACACGAGCGCACCCGCGCATTCCTCGCAAAGTACGAAGAGGGGTAGAGCCACCGCGTCTTTACACCGGGCGGCCAGCAGGCCGCCCCTATGGGTGATTTGTTGGTGGTGGAATTGCTATACTGGGGCGAAAACGTCTGCGGATGGAAGGTTCGGCATGGCTATCGATAAGGTGAAGGCGTACCTGCAGCAGCGTGGCATGGGCGACCGCGTGCTGGAGTTCGACACGTCGAGTGCGACGGTGGAGTTGGCAGCGGCGGCCGTGGGGTGTGAGCCGGCGCGCATTGCCAAGACGCTGTCATTTCACGTGGGTGAACGGGTGGCGCTCGTGGTGGCGGCGGGGGACGCGCGCATTGATAACGCCAAGTTCAAGGCGCGATTTGGGTGTAAGGCCAAGATGCTCAAAGCCGAGGAGGCCGAACCGCTCATCGGTCACGGCGTGGGCGGCGTGTGCCCCTTTGCTGTGAACGAGGGCGTGGATGTGTATCTGGATGAGTCGCTGCACCGCTTCGATACGGTGTACCCGGCGGCCGGCAGTGCTGCGAGCGCTGTGCGCCTTGCGCCCGATGAGCTCGAGCGCTGCGCCGAGCCCTGCACGTGGGTCGACGTGTGTAAGCTGTCATGACGGGGGAGCCGCGCGCTGCGGGCACGCATCCATCGTCCTGCGGAACCGGCGGTTCGCTCGCACACACACCCTCGCTTCCTGTTGCTGGCTTTGCCGTCGATGCCGCTCCTGTGACGTTCTACGTAGTTCGCCATGGCCAGACGTTGTTCAACGTCATGGGTAAGGTGCAGGGTTGGTGCGATACCCCACTCACGGGCGAGGGCGTGAACGGGGCCGAGGCGCTTGGGCGCGGCTTGGCCGAGGTGGACTTTGCCGCCGCGTTCTCCAGCGATAGCGGGCGGGCTGTGCAGACGCTCGATGCCATGCTGGGCGCGCGAGCTGGGCAGCGCGGCGAGGTGTATGCGCCGCCCGAGGTGTTCCCGCCCACGTGTGTGCCGAACGGACCTTCCTCGGCCGTTGAATACGGTGGACTACAGGCGATCCGCTGCGCCAAGGCGCCGTTCCCGCTCGCGCACGATCCGCGTCTGCGCGAATGGTGCTACGGGGATTTGGAGGGCGAGCCGGGTGAACAGCTGCATGCGACGCTCACGGCAGGATTTGGCGAGGACCTTCCCTTCGAGGAGCATAACCGCCGCCTGCCCGAGGTAGCCGACGTGCTCGCGCGCGCCGACACGTCGGGGCGCGCCGAGCGCTTCGACGCCATCGAGCGCCGCCTGTCCGGCTTCTTCGCTGAGGCGGGCGAAGCCGTGCGTCTGGCCGGCGGCGGCAATGTGCTTGTAATTACGCACTCGTTTGTGGTGCGCACGCTGGTGTACCTGCTGGATCCGTCGCGCGTGAACGACCCCGTGAAGATCCCCAACGTGAGCGTCACGCGCATCGGCTACGACGGCGCTGCCTTCTCGCTGGGCGAAATAGGCTCCATTGACTGGCAGCGGTGAGATGTCATCCCCGCCCCCCTGTCTCACTCCAGCTTGGCCTCCACCATGTCGATCAATTCCTGCTGCGAATGCACGTCCAGCTTCTTGTAGATATGGTAGGTGTGGGTCTTTATGGTGTGCGGCGATATGACCAGCTCTTCCGCAATGTAGTGCTGGTTTCGCCCGCGCGCCAGCATCGTGTGGATCCGCGTCTCCTGGTTGGTCAGCTCGTACGCCTCCGCAATCTCGGCGCACGCTGCCTTCCACTTGTCCAAAAACGCGTCCGCCTGCGGCTCGCCGGACTCTTCCTTGCGGCTTTTCACGAGGTCCCACACCAGCAGCATGACCAGGGCGATCACGATGATGATAGAGAAGATGGCGTACCCGGTGTCGAACCCCGCCTTTCCCAGCCCGGCGTACAGCAGCGCCCCGACCGACCACCCGATGAAGATACCCGCGAAATTACCGATGGTGGGAGGCGCGTACGACGCGTACACGGGCAGCTGGCGGTCGCTTATCTCGTCGGCCAAATCGCCCCAGGTAATGGCATCGTAGCAGGTGAACCCGAAGATGATCAGCGCCAGGAAGAAGACCTTCAGCATCTCCGGCACGTAGGGAAACGGCAGCACCGCCAGGGCGATGAGCGGAAGCAGGAGCATGCGGTACAGGTCGGAGTCGGCCTCCACCTTCTTCGACAGCACGTACACCGCGAACGCCAAAGACGATATGGCGATCGAGGCGGCAATCACCACCACCAGCCCGTTCCCCACGGCAAGGCTAAGCACGGTATAGGAGGTCACGCCGAATACGAGCGTGTACAGGAGGGTGCGCGGCAACGTGGGGACGAACTCCCGGAACCGATCGAGTACCGCCTCGAGGTAGGCTCGGTAGGACGCGGCATCTTCGAGCCGTTTCGGGCCGATGCCCTTGCCCGCCAAGTGCGAGCACGCGACGGAGACGGCAGGGAAGGAGGCTATCATGACGATGCCCACGACGGGTTCCATGAACAGCGGCAGAACATACAAAAGCGAGGCCAGCAGGAATGCGAGCGCGATGCTGCGCATGAGCTTGGCACGCCGCAGCCATACGAAGAAGGGGCCGGTCTTCAGATAGACGAACGAGGAAGCTAGCCCCCCGAGGGCGAAGAGCACGCCTGCCTGCAGGAAACCGAGTTCGCTTCCCATCTGCCCCAGAAATGCCGGAACCTCCGCCAAAATCGACAGCAGGGCGACGCCGATTCCGAACCAAAGGCGGTCGACCACGTGCTGCAGGTACCAGCCGGCCAAGGCGAAGACGACCATGCTGAGCGCAGAGGCACCCGCAACGATCACGCAGAGCAGAAGGTAGGCGCTGAAATCCGCCGTGGCGAACGGGTTCAGCACGTTCGCGTGGAATATCGAGAAGATCCAGGCCCAGTAGGCGGCCAACGCGACGATGCCCAAGATCACGCGTCTCGAGCTGTTGCCGATGAGCAGGTCGCGGGCGTCGCCTTCGGCGGGCGCGGCGCTCTTGGTAGCGGGGAGCAGTTGCCTTTCTTGAGCAGTCAACGGTCTTCTCCTGTGGTCTCGGCTAAACCTCGTCATGCTGCGCAGTGCGGCTAAGGCTGCCCAAGCCTCCTTTCATCCCCGGCGGTTCGGGGAATACGAAGCCGCAGGTTTCGCAGGTCTTCGCACCGTTCCTGCTCATGCCCAGGCAAACAGGGCACAACCCCTGGCGGTAAGGGGGATGGCATTTCCCGCAGTTACGGCACGGAAAGCAATGTTCCCTCACAACGGTACCCCATCTCGAATCCTCGAGGTGGGCGCCGGCCGAAACCGACGCCCACCGTTTTAACGTGCGTATGCGGCCTGTCGCTATTCGCGCGTGCTGCGGATGCTCTTATTGTAGATGCGGCGGAACACGAGAAGGCAGATCGCGCATGCCGCCAGGGACAGCGCGCCCATGGTCATAGCCGCCGCTCCGTAGCCGGCGCTGTCGAGGATCATGCCGACGATCGCGGGTACCGCCAGCGTGCCGCCGTTCTGTCCAAGCACCACGACGGCGGTTGCGGCGCCCACCGTCTTCGGCGAGCGCGCGACTTCGGGGGCCATTGCGAAGAAGACGGTCGGGGCCGCCCCGAGGAAGCACCCGAGGACGAAGGCGATGACGTACGTTCCCACCACGCCGATGTCCAGGTTGAACCACAGGAAGAGGCCGATTGCGCACACTAGCATGTCAACGAACAGCAGCAGGCCCTTGTCCTTCGTCCGTGCGAGGACCAGGCCCATGGCCGTGCCGCCGACCAGCATGCCGGCGGCCGCGATGGTCGCGCACAGGTTCGCCGCGCCCTCGGTCCAGCCGTTCTCGACGCTCAGGAACGGGATGGTGAAGGAGTTGAACGCGTCGGTCGAGCCGCCGACGAGGAAGAACATGACGGCGCTTAGGAGGGACAGCGGTGCAAGGTAGCCCCACAGGACCCCGTGCTTCTCGGGATCTTCCTTGACGCCGGCAGACTCCTCCAGATCTTTGCGCTCGGATTCGGCGGGGGCCTTCACGCATACGACCACCAGCAGGAATGCCAGCACGGCGCCGATGAGGCCGAACACCCACATGCCGGTCCAGTTGCCGTTCTCCATGATGGGGGTGGCGGAAAGCGTTACGATCATCATGGCGAAGCCGACGTTCGCGCCCCACACGCCGTTGGCGAGGCCGCGCTTCTTCGGCTCGTACCACATGGCGATGATGCCCGGTCCGGCGGTCATGGCCGCTCCGTACCCGCAGCCCTCGAGCGCACGGGTTACGAGAATTCCCAAGTCGCTGGTCCAGAACAGGCCTGCGACGTTGCCCACGATGGAGACGAGCAGGGCGATGCTCACCACCTTGCGCGCGCCGAAGCGGTCCATGAGCGCGCCGCCGAACAGCGCCATGACCACGGCCGCGATGGAGAACATCGTCATCATGAGGCCCTGGGTGGTGTAGGAGATGCCGAGCACCTCCATCATGTTGGGTGCGGCGGGCGGCACCTTGCCGTACTCGAACGCGATGAGCACGCTGGCTATGATGATGGCCCATACGGGAATCCATGCCCGGTTTTTCTTACTCATTGTGTCCCCTTTCTTGATGGTGCCGGCGCCTCGCGGTCGTTTCCCCTCGTGTCGGGCGCTGGCACGAGCATCGTTGGTTTAGTTCTCCGCCTCGCAGGAGAACAGGGTCTGCTTCGGCTTGCGGGCAAGCTCCTTTGCCAAGTCCTCGAGGTCCCCGTACTTCAGAACCTGCGCCTGGCAATGCTTCACGCAGGTGGGCTCATGCCCCTTCGCAACGCGGCCGGCGCACAGGTCGCACTGGTCGGTGGGGGCGGGCAGATAGCTGTACTGCCACGTCTTCGGGGCGTATTCCCACGGGCCCACCTCGTGCACCTTGATGCCCCACTGGTCGCTCGGGTAGCCATGCTCAAGCTGGCAGGCCACCTCGCAGGTGTGGCAGCCCGAGCACCACTCGTAATCGACGAGCAATCCTTTTGCTCCCATTGCCTATTCTCCTTCCCCTGCCGGATACATCTTGCAGATGGTGTTCTTGTAGTTCGCGCCGAAGCCGGAGGTGCCGCAGTCGTAGGGCAGGAGGTTCTCCACGGTGAGGTCCCACAGGTCGTAGAGGCCCTCGTCGAGCTCGCAGGGCGCCTCCGGGCGCCACCAGGCGTGGTCGGTGCTCACGGTGCGCTCGTTCACGATGGGGGTCTCGCGTACCTGGCGCTTGCAGCGTCCGTGCTGGTTCTCCAGCCACACCCAGTCCCCGTCTTTCACGCCGTGCCGCGCGGCCGTGGCCGGGTTGACGTAGACGAGCGGTTCGGGGTGAAGGGCGCGCATGCGCGGTATCTGGCGATGCTCCGAGTGGAACATGCTCCAGACGCGGGCGCCCGTGGTGAGCACGAGCGGGTACTCCCCGGTGAGCTCGGGCGTGGACCGAGGGCTGGGGACGGGCTCCTCGTACGAGGGGAGCGGGTCGAGGCCCAGGGAGTTGTACAGGGTGCTCCACAGCTCGATGCGCCCGGTTGCGGTCTGGAAGCCGGGGTTGCCGTCGGTGCGCAGCAGGCCCTTCTCGTGCATGCGGTAGTCGAACGGCGGGTAGCCGGGTGCCAGCTCCTGCATCTCCTCGAAGGA
>JAEWCY010000051.1 GCA_023390395.1 Pseudomonadota bacterium
CGCCCCTTCGGGGCGAATTCTTGGAATTTTTGCTTTGGAAGCCTCTTAAAAGGCAACATCTGGAATATTCGTAGTATTTTTATCGTATGACCGTGTCGGGCGAGACAATGTCTCCTGGATTCACTTGCCTGGGAGGCGCGTCGTGCGGGGCTGGCTTTGCAGCCCCGCACGACGCGCCCCCAGACAAGGGGGTCCGGGGGGGATTATCCCCCCCGGCCGCCGGAGGCATCTTCATCATGCGCATATTCGTGCCGGCCATGGGGCGGGTGAATACGAAAAACCGCGACGGCAGCGAGGTCCGTTTCGCCGAGATCGCCAGGCGCTGGCTGGCCCAGGGCGTGGAGCTGCTGCTGCTGCTGCCCAGGCGGGAAATCGGGGTGTTGGAGTCTCAGGGCGTGCGGGCGACGTGGCAGGTGCATTGGGAGCCGTTTACGAGCGAATCGGACCGGCTCTGGAACGTGCTGGCCGTTTATCTGTGGCGCATCCTGACCTGTCCTTTCGCCAGGTATCCCCGGGGCGTGGACGCGGTGTACGCGCCGTCGGACTTTCTGTTCGACCTTTTGCCGGCGCTCCTTTGCCGCTGGCGCAATCCCGGGGCGCGCCTGGTGGTTTGCGTGTTTCTCATCGCGCCCAATCCTTTCAAGGGTTACGAGAAGGTGCTCGGCAAGGGGTTTCGGCTGCCGACCGTGCGGGGCGTGCTGTATTTCGCCGCCCAGTGGCTGTCCGTCGCGCTTGCCCGGGCGGCCGGCGCGACCATGCTGGTGCTCAACTCCCTGGACAAGGATTCCCTTGTCGCCATGGGCGCGCGGGCGGAGGCGGTCCACGTGGTGACCATGGGCGTGGACGGGGCCTTTTTCGACGGCGTGGCGCGGACGGCGGATACGCCGGCCTACGACGGCATTTTCCTGGGCCGGCTGCATCCGCAAAAGGGGCTTTTTGACCTGGTGCGCATCTGGCGGCGGGTGTGCGAGGCGCGCCCGGGGAGCCGCCTTGGCGTCATCGGCGGCGGCAGCGACTGGTGGTTCGCCAAGCTCAAGCAGGAGATCGAGGCCGCCGGCCTGACCGGGTCCGTGGATCTGTTGGGCTTTCGCCAGGGCGAAGAGAAGGTGCGACTTTTAAAGGCCGCCGGCTGCTTCCTCATGCCCAGCCACTACGAGAGCTTCGGCCAGGTGGCCGTGGAGGCCATGGCGTCGGAGCTGCCCGTGGTGGCCTACGACCTGCCGATCTACCGGGAGATTTTCCCCACCGGCATGACCAAGGTCCCCTTCGAGGACATGCCGGCCTTTGCCGAGGCCGTGCTGCGGCTGCTGGACGATCCCGAGCTCCGGCGACAGGCTGCCGTCGCGGCGCGCCGTCGCGCGGCGGTCTTCGACTGGGCGGCCATCGCCGAGCGGGAGATGGAGATCGTCAACAATTCGTAAGGGGCACGCCTATTCGTCTCGCAGCACGCTCAAGACCTCGACGTTGGCCGCGGCCCAGGCCGGATAGGCCCCGGCCGCCAGGCCCAGGGCGGCCGAGCCCACAAGCGACCCGCCGATGAGCCAGGGGTTGTAGACGCTCGGGAACTCCCCCAGCCGGTATACGACAACCAACAACAACAAGGCCGCAACGGTCCCGGCCGCGCCGCCCACGGCCGACATGGCCCCGGACTCGAGCAGGAACTGGCGGACGATGTCCGAACGCCGGGCTCCCACGGCCCGCCGGATGCCGATCTCCAGCCGCCTGGCCCGCACCAGCAGGATCATGATCGACAGGATGCCCAGGCCGCCGATGCCGAAGGACAGCGACGAACTGATGTAGCCCAGGGTCTTGACCAGATCCAGGGCCTGCTGCTTGAGGTCCATGGTGTCCCTGGCCGTCAGCACCCGGAAGTCGTCGCGCTGGCCCTTCTCGACCTTGATGTCGTGGCGGCGGCGCAGGATGTGTTCGGCCGTGGCCTTGGCCGCCTCGAAATCCGTGCCGTCGGCCAGCTGCATGTACACGCCGTGGATGTAGTTCTTGTTGGCGAGCCGGCGCATGTAGGTGGAGAGCGGCACGAACACCTGCTCGTCCTGGTTGGCCCCGGACACGTCCGAGCCCTTTTCCTCCATCACGCCGAGCACCCGGAGCCTGGCCCGGAACATGTAGACCGACTCCCCCACCGCCGCCTCGGGCACGCCGAACAGGCGGGCGGCCACGGCCGGTCCCAGCACGCACACCAAGGCCTTCTCGTCCTCGTCGTCCTGGTCGAAGAAACGGCCGTAGCGGGGCGCGCCGCCCCGAATCCCGGGATAGGCCGGCCAAGTGGCCACCACCTGGCACATGGTCTTCTTGTCCCCGGACCGGATGGGCATGGGCGCGGAAAAATAGGGCACGCCGTCCACCACCGAGGGCAGGCCGCGCATGAGCGCCACGGCGTCGGGCAGCTTGAAGCGAGTGTTGCCCATGTCGGGCCGGATGTCGCCCCGGCGGAAGCGGATGGTCCCGGTCATGGCCATGAGCAGGTTGGGACCGAGCTTTTCCGTCTCCTCCACGGCCTTGCGCTCCATGGCCAGGGAGATGTGCAGCACGCCGGTAAGCGCCAGCGCTCCCAGGAACACCCCCAGCATGGCCAGGACGGTGCGCATCTTGTGGGTGGCCAGGGACTTGAGGGCGATGCGGAGGCTTAACAGCACGGCGGGGGATCAGTCCGGAATGCCGGCCTTGGGAGGCCCTTCGACGAACGCCTCGGTCTTCCAGGAAAAAATGTCGCGGGCCCGACCCAGGGCGTAGTTTTCCACGTCCTGGTGCCAGGCGCGGAACTGGCGCACGATCTCGTGGCCGAGCGGCGTCAGGCGAAAGCCCTTTTTCGGGCCCGAGCGCTCCACCAATGGATCGCCGATGACGGTCTCGGTCTGTTTCATGCGGCCCCAGGCGGCGCGGTAGGACATGCCCATGGCCGCGGCGGCCTTGTTGAGGGACCCGAGCTCCTCCACCAGCTCCAGAAGCTGGATGCGCCCGAGCCCGAGCATCATGCCGTCGCTGGTTTCGAGCCACAGATGCAGCCGCTGCACGGCCTCGATCTGGCGCATCGCCCCTCCCTGGTTTCCGGCTCGCGGATTCCTGTTCCGACCAGGGGCACCCTATCCTGTGGCGGCCGGCCTGCAAAGGGGGGAGTTGACCGCGGAGGCGGCGTCCCGTATCGCCTGACGCCTGCCCCGGACGGCGTCCGGCGATACGGGACGCCGCCCACGTCACGGAGGACGGATGGTGGAGCGCGAAGGGCAACGGCCCGCGGGCGTGGGATACGCCGCCATATGGTCCCTGGCCTGGCCGCAGATTCTCATGATGCTGCTCAATTTCCTGATCGGCATCGTGGACGTCTACGTCGGCGGGCGTATCGACCGGGAAACCCAGGCCGCCATCGGCGTGCTGACCCAGGCCATGTTCTTTTTCCAGGTCGTGGCCTCGGCCGTGGCCAACGGGGCCGTGGCCGCCGTGAGCCAATCCGACGGGGCCGGACGCCAGGCCCGGGCCGACCGCTACGTCTGGCTGTGCCTGCTGCTCGGCGTGGCCGCCTCGGTCGCCATCCTGGGCCTTGGCCTGGCCGGGCGCGGGCTTTTCCTTTCCCTGCTCCAGGTGCCCCAGCCCATGCTGCCGACGGCCGGGTACTTCCTGACCGTCTTTTTGTGGCTGCTGCCCATCCAGTCCTTTTTCGTCATCGCCAACGCGCTGTTTCGGGCCAGGCGGCAGGTCATGGTGCCGCTTTACGCCTGGGGCCTGGCCGCCGCGCTCAACGCCTTCGGCGACTTCGGCTTCGGCCTGGGCTATTTCGGGCTGCCGGCCCTCGGCTACGCCGGCGTGGCCTGGAGCACGTTTCTCTCGGTCACGGCCGGCATGCTCTTCAACTTCGCCGCCCTGCTGCGGGTCGGCTGGCTGCGGGCGGCGCTCTTCCCGGCCTGGCGCTGGGTGCGCTGCGCCAGCCCTTACCTCCTCAAGGTGGCCTGGCCGTCGGGGCTCATGCAGATCGTCTGGCACACGGGCTATTTGCTCCTTTTCGCCATCACCGGCTCCCTGCCCACGGGCAGCGTGGACGCCCTGGCCGGCATGGCGGCGGGCATGCGGGTGGAGTCGATCCTTTTTTTGCCGCCCATGGCCTTCAACTTCACGGCCTCGATCCTGGTCGGCAACCTGCTGGGGGCCGGGGAGCCGGCGGCGGCCAAGCGCGTGGGCTGGCGCATCTTCCGGGCCGGCCTGGTCTTCGTGACGCTTTTCGGCGCGGCCCTGTGGCCGTTTCTGCCCCAGTGCGCCGCCGCCCTCTCCCCGGAACCGGCCGTGGCCGCCCAGGCGGTTTCCTATCTCCGATATAACGTGGCGGCCATTCCCTTTACCGTCGCAGGACTTATACTCATCGGGGCCATGACCGGCGCCGGAGCCACCCTGCTCACCATGTGCGTCACAGGGGCCTCGATCTGGTTCGTGCGGTTGCCCTTGGCCCTGTATCTGGGGCATAGCCTCCTCGGCCGAGCCGAGGGGGTGTGGATGTCCATGTTCGCTTCCCAGGCCGTGCAGGCCCTGGCCTGCCTATGCGTGTACCAGTACGTGGACTGGACGCGCTTCGGCATGGGCGGCGCAAAACCAAGGAAGTGAGATGCGAGACGGTTTCGAACCCATCTGCCTGGACCGCCGGGAGCAATACCTGGAGCGCCTGGCCCGCTGCCCCCAGAAGGTCTCCGACTACAGCTTCGGCAACCTTTTCGGCTGGGCCGAGGAATACGGCCTCTCCTGGCGGTTCGGCGAAAGCCACGTCTGGATTCTGCAGACCAGGCCCGTGGAGGTCTTCTGGGCGCCGGTGGGCCCCTGGGCCGACGTGGACTGGAGCGCCTGCCCCTGCCTGTCCGAGGGGCTGGATTTCATCCGCGTGCCCGAACGGCTGTGCGAGATCCTAAGCGACGCCATGCCGGACCGGGTCACGACCGAGGATTCCCGGGACCACGCCGACTACGTCTACAGCGTGCCCGAGCTCGTGGCCCTTCGCGGCAACAAGTTCCACAAGAAGAAGAACCTCCTCAGCCAGTTCATGCGCACCTACGACTACGAATACAAACCTCTGACCCCGGACTGCGTGGAGGAGACCCTGGAGCTGCAACGGCAGTGGTTCTCCTGGCGCGATCCCGAGGAGTCCGGGGCGCTTCTGGCCGAGAACCAGGCCATCGTTCGCGTCCTGCAGAACTGGGACCGCATGCCCGGGCTCATGGGCGGAGCCGTGCGCGTGGACGGCGAGATGATCGCCTACACCGTGGCCGAGGCGCTCACGCCCGAGATGCTGGTCATCCATTTCGAGAAGGGGCGGCCGGGCTTCAAGGGCGTGTACCAGGCCATCAACCAGATGTTCCTGGCCGACGCCGGCGAGGGCTACGCCCTGGTCAACCGCGAACAGGACCTGGGCGACGAGGGCCTGCGCAAGGCCAAGCTCTCCTATAATCCAAGCGGCTTTCTCAAGAAGTGCACCGTGTCCGTCGCGCCGCGCCGTTAAGGCGTCGATGCGGCCATATCGCCGGACGCAACGTCCGAGCAGGTCTCAAGTGCGCGGCGGCAGGGCACGTCGTGATGCCTTGCCGTCGTCCGAGGACTTGCTTTTTTCGCGAAAAGGTTTCAATCAAAGCCTTCGCGATGCGAACCCGGCGGACCTTCCGGGCGCGCAGCAACAGCAAAGGAGACGCCTTTGAAAGTCCTCGTCGTGGACGATTCCAAGGTCATGCGGGGGATCATCCGCAAGATGCTTGGCCAGGACGGGGTCGAGGTGCTCGAGGCCCCCAACGGCCGGCTGGCGTTGGAACTGCTGTCCGCGCAGGCCGTGGACTGCATCGTCTCCGACTGGAACATGCCGGGCATGAAGGGCATCGACCTGCTGCGCTGCGTGCGCGGCGGCGTGGCCCGGGCCGACGTGCCCTTCATCATGGTCACGGCCGAGGCCCTGGCCTCCAACGTGGCCGAAGCCGAGGCCGCCGCCGTCAGCGCCTACCTGGTCAAGCCCTTCACCGCCGAGGAACTCTGGGACATCATCCGGGCGCACGTCCCGGACGCACCGGCGAACTGAATCTTTTCCAAAGCAGGGCCTGCCGTCGCCCGCGACGAAGGACGCGCGGCGCGGCGTCCAGCCGATCGCATTCCGCTCCGCCGTCCCGCCAGGCCAGTTCACGCAGTTCTCCCTCGATCGGCCCGGGAAACCGCGCCTTGATGGGCCTGACTGGCACGCCGCCGACCATGGCGCAATCCGCCGCCTGCGAACCAGCCACCGCTCCCTTGCCTATGCGCCCCTGGCCATGACCACGGCCTCCCGGCCGATCCGCCCGTCGTCGCCGACCACGAGTCGTCCCGGGCGTCGAAGAGCCCCAGGCCCTCCCCTGGCCCCGGCCGCCGTTCGCCAAGAAACGCGAAGAGAAGGCGGACAAGAAACGTCGGCCCCATCCGCCGTCTTTCAAGACGAATACGTCCGTGGCCGATGGGCGGGCAATGGCCGACGCGGACGGGCCTTGCCTTCCGGGATCAAGGAGAGCACGGTGCGGCGCTTGAGGCCGCGCGGGCCTTGTTGGGGATTGTTGGAGATCGTGCGGTCCCCGGCGCGAGGCGCGCGCGGCTGGCCGCGTTTCGTCGAGAAACCCCGCCGGGACGCCGCCTTCCGTGAAGATGGCGGCGGGGGCGGCGGTCAACCTTCATCCGGCCTTTGGCCAAGGTTCGCGCATGGCTTTTCGTTTCACGCCCGGGAAGCTTTCCCGGCTGCCGCAGTGGTTTTTCTTCCTGGCTTCGCTGTTCGTGGGCTGGCGGTTCTTTCTTTTTTGCCGCTACGCCGCCGGGCTCGGCCCCGAGGCGGCCCGACCGGCCGGGGTGGAGGGTTTTTTGCCCATAAGCGCCCTGCTCGGGGCGCGCGAACTGGCGGCCACGGGTTCCTGGGACCCGGTGCATCCGGCCGGGCTGGCCATTTTCCTGGCCGCCCTGGCCATGGCCTTTCTCTTCCGCAAGGGCTTTTGCGGCCACGTCTGTCCGGTGGGGTTCGTGGCCGCGCGCCTGGGCCGGCTCGGCCAGCGCCTGGGCCTGGCCCGGTCCGTGGGCCGGCGCCTGGACGCCGCCCTGGGCCTGCCGAAATACCTGCTGCTGACCTTCTTCCTCTACACCACCTGCTTCGGCATGGACGCGGCGGCCGTTTCCGGCTTCCTGCGCTCCTCCTACAACATGACGGCCGACGCCAGGATGCTCCTGTTCTTCACCCGGCCGGGGACCACGGCCGTCATCGTGCTGGCCGGGCTGGTCCTGCTCGGGGTCGTCTTCCGGGGTTCCTTCTGCCGCTGGCTGTGCCCCTACGGCGCGCTGCTGGGCCTTTTCGCCAAGGCCGGGCCCACGGCCCTGGCCCGGGACGCCGCGGCCTGCACCGGCTGCGGCCGCTGCCGCAAGGCCTGCCCCGTGGACCTGCCCATCGAGGCCGGGCCGCGTCCCATGACCTGCAGCGGCTGCGCCTCGTGCGTGACGGCCTGCCCCAGCTCGGCCCGGGCCGTGGAGTTCTCCTTCCTCGGCCGGCGCGCCCCCTGGTGGCTCACGGCCGCCGGGGCCTGCGCCGTCTTCGCCCTGGCCTACGGAGCGGCCAACGCGTTCGGGCTCTGGAACACGAAAATGCCGACGGCCATGCTGGCCCGGCTCTACGCCATGGCCCTCGGCGGCTGACGCAGACCGCGCGAAAAATCGCTCCAGTCCTCTTGTCTGCTATGGTCTTAAAGGATATATTATCGACACAGACCTATGCCGTGCAAAAAACTCAGGGGGACCCCATGGGCAAACTCGTCAAGGAAGAACAGGAAGGCGGCCGGCTGCATATCGAGTCGCCGCTGATGGGCGAATCGCTGGTGAGCCGCAAGCTCCTGTCGGGCATGGCCCGCCAGGAAGTCTTCCGCATGCACCCCGACGTCAACGTGCTCAAGATCGGCGGCCAGTCCATCATGGACCGGGGGGCCAAGGCCCTTTTGCCCATCATCGACGTGCTGCTGACGGCCAAGGAGCGGCACAAGATCATCCTCATGACCGGCGGCGGCACGCGCGCCCGCCACATCTACAACATCGGCCTGGAACTGGGCATGCCCACGGGCGTGTTGTCGAAACTCGGGGACAAGGTCGCCTCGCAAAACGCCGAGATCCTCTCGGTGCTGCTGTCCAAGCACGGCGGGGTGCGCATCGGCCACGGCGACCACCTGGAACAACTCACCATGTTCTGCCAGCTCGGCTACCTGCCCATCACCCCGGGCATCCCGCCCTACGGCTTTTTCGAGCATCCGGCCGAGGACGGCTTCATCCCGCCCCACCGCACGGACTGCGGCGCGTTCCTTCTGGCCGAAAACATCGGCGCCAAGTCCCTGATCTATCTCAAGGACGAAAAGGGACTCTACAGCGGCGACCCCAAAAAGACCAAGGACGGGGAAAAGCTCGCCTACTACGGCCGCCTGTCCGTGGACGAGCTGATCGCCCTGGACCTCGACGACCTCATCGTGGAACGGCCCGTGCTGCGCTTCCTCAAGTACGCCAAGACCATCAAGCAGTTCCAGGTCATCGACGCCCTGCGCCACCCGGAGCACATCCTGGCGGCCCTCGACGGGGAGCACGTCGGCACGATCATTTACAAGGATTGAGGCTACGACGACGTGGCGGGGGGCGAAACGCCCCCCGCCGGTCTTGCACGGACGATCAGGCTTTTTCCCCGCCCTCGCCGACGGCGTCGCCGGGGAGAAACACGACCTGCGCGCCGACGGCCGCGGCGATCGCGTCGAGCTCGCGCTTGCGGATATGCTCGGCAAAGAACTTGAGGTCGCCCGTGGCGGCCACGACACGATAACGGGGGCGTTTTTCACCCTTTTCGATCTTGCGGCGCTCGCGCGCGAAAATGATGGACATGGCGCACCTCCCTGGTGCTGGGGTTGGTTCGAAAAGACAATTTTAACATATGTGCACTAAACACCTATGTCAAGTGGAGGTTCACATGCCCGAAAAAATCGGGCCCGGCAAACCGGATCGGTACATGCAGCCCTCGATCCTCATGGCCCTGCTCGACGGCAGGTCCCATGGCTACGAACTGCTGCAGCACATCGGCGAATACGGCTTTCTCAAGGGCGACGCCCCGCCGGGCATGATCTACCGCCACCTGCGGCAAATGGAGGAAGAGGGGCTGGTGGCGTCCCAATGGGACGCCGAGGGCTCGGGCCCGGCCAAGCGGGTCTACGCCATCACGGACGAGGGAAGGGAAGTGCTGGACGCCTGGGTGGGCTACATGGAGCGGCAGGCCGCGTCGCTGCTGGGCTTCGTGACGCGCTACCGGGAGCGGGACGCCGGCTGACGCCGCCGGGCCCGCGCCGCGGCCGGGGGCAGTTGAGGCGGCGACGCCCGCAAGCCAGGCTCAGGCGGCCTTGCCGTCGCGCTTGCCCAGGGCCGCGAGCCAGCCGCCCCGGCCGTCGGCGCGCACCTGCAGCACGGGCTGGCCGGCCCAAAGCGAGGGACGCAGCCAGCCGCCGGTGGCCACGTTGTCGCCGGGCAGGGGCACGAGGGGATCGCGATCCACGGAAACGACGCGGATGCCCAGACCTTCCAACTCGGACACGGGCACCGTGGCCGGCAGGCGGCGCATGTCGCCGAGCTCGATGAACCGGCCGCACCAGCCGTGACGGGTCAGGCCCACAGCCGCCGCCGCGCCGATGATGCCGTCGTTGCTGCCGCCGACGCCAGCCAGGGACACGCCCGACGCCGCGGTCATGGCCGCCCGCTGGGTGACCCGCGCCGCGTTGCACGACAGGCCGAAGTCCACCAGGCCGGCGTCCACGCCTGCGGCCGCCGCCAGGCACACGCCCGGGTCGCTGCCCTCCGGCGCGTGTTGCGCCAGATAGGCCGCGGCCGCCTCGAAGATCGGACGCCCCAGGGAAGGATCGTCCGCCTCCAGCACGGCGCAGGCCGAACTGTTGTTGCTGGTGTAGGGGATCTCCGGGAGCTTCGGCAGCTGGTGGCGCAGCACGGCCCGCAGCCGGACCGTCCCGGGAAGCGTGGCGCAGAAGTCGCGGAGGGTGCGGCCGGTGCCCTTGGGCGAAGTCGCCGTGTCCGTGTCGTCGAAGCCGAGATAGAATACGAAGCGGTCGTCGTTGCCGGTCTGCATGGGTCACCCCCGTGGTCTGCGGCCATACCATGGGCGACGACGCGGCGACAACGACAATCGCTACAACTAACTTAAGTTATTGTTGGCATAAACGAACGGGCTACTTCTTCGGCCGGCCGCCCGTGGATTCCTGGCCGGTGATGTGGTTCATGGAATAGCCGCCCTGGTAGATGACGCCCGTGGTGGTGTCCATGACGTATTCGAGTTCGCCGTTGGCGATGTACTGGTAGCGGCCCACGCCCCGGTTGCAGTAGAGGCTGTAGGCCAGGACGGCCACGCCGGCGACGAAGGCCAGCTTGCACAGCACGTCCACGATGTCCTTGATGGCTTGCGGCATGATGACGGACCTCCCCGCGCGCGGCGCGGGGCGTTGCGAGCCGCGACACGGCCCGGTTCGTTCCCGTTCGTTTGCTTCCCGTTTCGACGCCGGCCCCGGCCCGGCGTCATTGCCTGGCGATGCGCTCGCGCAGGACCGAGGCGATGAGGTGCACCAGGATCATGTGCACGTCCTCGATGAACTGGTAGTTGTCGCTCGGCACCACGAAGCATTCCTGCACGGCGTCCTTGAGCTTGCCGCCCGAGAAGCCGGACATGCCGACGGTGCGCGCCCCGCGCT
Organism: Pseudomonadota bacterium; assembly: GCA_023390395.1. Taxonomy (GTDB): domain Bacteria; phylum Desulfobacterota; class Desulfovibrionia; order Desulfovibrionales; family Desulfovibrionaceae; genus Solidesulfovibrio. The sequence continues at coordinate 10,758 of JAEWCY010000051.1, forward strand.
CCCGGGCCAGCTCCATGGCCTTGAGCACGTTTCCCGACATGCCCCCGCCCGAGATGCCGATGACCACGTCCCCGGGGTTGAGCAGGTTGAGCAACTGGCCATAGAAGATGTTCTCGAAGCCCGCGTCGTTGCCCCAGGCGGTCATGAGCGGGATGTTGTCCGTGAGCGGCACCACGCGAAAGCCCTTCTTGCCCGGGATGAGCGTGGTCTTGGACAGGTCCGAGCAGAAGTGGGAGGCCGTCGAGGCGCTGCCGCCGTTGCCCATGATGAAGATCTGGCGGTCGTGGGCGCGCGCCTCCCAGATGATGTCCGCGATGCGCGCGATCTGGTCCTTGTCCAGGCGGCTCACCACGGCCCGCATGCCGAGCAGGTAGCCCTCCGGGGTGATGGTGGCGCTGAAGCGGCCGGTGTGGTCCAGGGTCAGCTGCGCGCCGCCGGTCTCGAAGCAGAACGGCAGCCGCTCCAGGCCCATCTCCATCATCTTTTCCATGACCCCCGCCTGGGCCTCGGGCGGGCAGTAGAGCAGCAGAAAACCGCCGCCGCCGGCCCCGGCGATCTTGCCGCCGAGCGCCCCCTTGGCCAGGGCCGCGGCGTAGTAGCGGTCGATGGCCGCGTTGCTGATGTTCTTGGCCAGGCTTTTTTTATAGCGCCAGCCCTCGTCCAGCAGCCGGCCGAAGCCGTCCAGGTCGCTGGCGAGAAGGGCGTCGCGCATGCGGTACGCCTGGTCCTTGAGCCCGTCCAGGGCGGCGATGACCGTGGAATCGTTGGCCTCGGTGGACTTCTTCTGCCCGGACAGGATGCTGGCCGAATCGCGGGACGCGCCGGTGTGAAACAACAGCAGCCGCCGCTCCAGCTCCCCGGCCACGCCGTCCGGCAGGCCGAGCGGCGCGACCGTCACGCCGTCCTTGGAAAAAGTCATGAAGTTGAGCCCGCCGCAGGCCGCCGCGTACTGGTCCTGCATGCCGATGGGGCGCTTGAGCGCCCCGATCTCGATCTCCGAGGCGATCTCGGCCAGCTCGGCCTTGCTGTGCTCCAGGCCCTTGAAGGTGGCCACGGCCTGGACGATGCTCACCGTGACAGCGCCGGAAAGCCCCAGCCCCGAACCCGTGGGCACGTCGCCCTTGAGCGCCATGTAGACGCCGCTGTCCACGCCGTAGCGCCTGCACACGGCCTTGGGAATCTTGAGCGCGTCGCCCAGGTTGGCCTTCTTCATGTCCGGGATGCGCTGGTGGAGCTGGTAGTCCGAGGAGACGATCTCCACCGGGCCGTCCGCGACCGGTTCCACGATGGTGTAGAAATACTTGTCGATGGTCACCGAAAGCACCGCGCCGCCGTGGCGCTCGTAGTAGGCCGGCAGGTCCGTGCCGCCGCCGCCGAAGCTCAGGCGCACCGGCGCCTTGGAAATGATCATGCGTGCCTCGCAGGAAAAGCCTCCGCCGGGGAGGCGTAATGGAAACGGGAAAAATGCGCCTCGGCGGCCAGGCCGCACTTGGCGTAGAGCCGGCAGGCCGGCTCGTTTTCGGCCTCGGTGGTCACGACCAGGCGCTCCCGCCCGGCCCGTGCCGCCGCCGCCGCCACCCGGCGCAAGAGCGCCGTACCGACGCCCCGCCTGTGCTCCAAGACCGAGACGATGTCCACCACGGCCTCGGGGCCGTCGTACTTGAAGCTCACGAAGCTCGCGCCGTCGTAGACCTTGCGGATGGCCGGCGATGCCAGGGAATTGGCGATCCAGGCCGCCTGGAACCGGTCGCGGCCGGCCTTTGGCGCGTGGGCGTCCAGGTTGAAGCGGTCGTAGCGCAGGTTGTCCACATGCCGGGCCGCCTCCCTCGGGGTCAGGCGGTTCTCGGCCGTGTCCCCGGGGTCCGGCCCGTGGGCCAGGGCCGGGTCGATCCTGCCGGCGAAGCGCAGCTGCACCGTGACCTTGCGGAATCCCTGGCCCTGGAAGAAAAGGTCGGCCTCACGGTCGGCGGCGGCCACCCGGGCGTCGGCCATGACCGGGCCGGGCAGGGCCCGCAGCCGGGCCAGCTCGTCGGCCAGCGCCGCATAGTCGCAGCACGTCACGCGGTAGAAATCGCAGCCGAAGGCCTCGGAATCGAAGCCCTGGCGCGTCAGGCAGGTGAACTCCATGCGCTCCCGTCGTCCCGGCCGGCCACGTGGGCCTTGGCCCGCTCGTATTTTTGCGGCGACCCGATATCCATAACATAGCCGTCCAGGACTTCCCCGTAAAGGCGCTCGCCGGCCGCCAGCATGGCCGGAAACACGTCGCGGCCGAAGTCGCAGAAGCCGGCCTCGGGAATGTAGTCCAGGACACGCGGCGACATGACGTAGACCCCGGCGTTGGCCAGGTCGGTGAAGGCCACGGGCGGCTTTTCCACGAACCGGGTGATGCGGCCCGCGGCGTCGCGGTCCACCAGGCCGCACTCGGTGGGGTTGTCCACCCGGTACAGGCCCACGGTGGCCGCCGCGCCGCTGGCCTCGTGGGCGGCGGCAAAGGCGCGCAGGTCCACGTCCAGGTACACGTCGCCGTAAAGCACGAAAAAAGGCTCGTCGAGAAAATCCCGGAAATTGTTGACCGCCCCGGCCGTGCCGAGAAGCTCGGCCTCCAGGCCGTAAAGCAGACGCGCGCCGAAGGCCCCGCCGTCGCCGAAATGGTCCGTCACCACATGGGGCAGATAATGCAGGTTCATGGCCACGTCGGCCGCGCCCGAAGCGACGCACAGCCGCACCAGGTGCTCGAGCAGCGGCCGGCCGGCGATGGGGACCATGGGCTTGGGCATGACGTCCGTCAACGGCCGCAGCCGCGTCCCGAGCCCGGCCGCGAGGATGAGCGCCTTGGATATCATAGGAGAAGAAGATGCCTCCGGCGGCCGGGGGGGATAATCCCCCCCGGACCCCCTTGATGGGGGTTGGGCGCGGGACGCGCCCAACCCCAACAATGGCTTCCAGGAAGAAAAGCCTTCCTGCCTTTCACATGCGGCGCTTCGCCGCTGGCGCCCGTGGTCGCGGAATTTCGGGCAACGTGCTGGCCGGCTTTGCGGCCTGCGGGTTGCCCGAAAT
>JAEWCY010000103.1 GCA_023390395.1 Pseudomonadota bacterium
ACGAAGACCACGAGCGCCATGCCCCCGGCGGTAAGGGCCGTGGTCAGCCTGCGGGCGCAGAGGTTGCGCCAGGAATAGGAGAGCGGCACGGCCATCAGCCGATCCTCCGAAAGGCCTCGGCGATGCGCACCGTGCCCACGCGCCAGGCCGGAATCACGGCCGCGCACGCACCGACCAGCACGCCGAACCCCAGCGCCAGGACGATGGTCTGGCGCGAGACGATGAAGATCGGAAAATACTGGGCGAGATGGGTGGCGAAGGCATTGGCCAGGATCGGGAGCAGGCATACGGCCAGGAGGGTGCCGGAAAGCGAAAGCACCAGGGATTCGGCCAGCAGCATGCCCCCCAGGACCGGCGCGCCGAAGCCGAGGGTTTTCATGACCGCGAACTCTCCGAGCCGCTCCCGGGCGGACATGGCCATGGTGTTGGCGGCCACGGCCAGGATGATGCAGATGACCACGTAGGAGACCACGGTGATGGCCATGAGGATGGCCTCGCTCATGGACACGAAGCCCATCTGGAAGGCCTTTTCGGTCTCGGTCAGGGTCTCGGCCTGGGAATTGCGGAACTGCGCGTCGATGTTCCGGGAGATTTCCGCCGCCCGGGTGGCGTCGTCGATGCCGATCATGAAGAAGCCCGTCTGGCCGGCCCGGCGGGGGCTGGTCTTTTTCATGACCTCGTCGATGTAGGCCCAGTGGAGGTAGAGCACGGTCTCGTCGGTGTCCGGCCGCGCGCCCTTGTACACGGCCCGGATGGTCAGGGGCCACTGGCCCGGGAATATGGTGCCGCGAAGGGTGACGGTGTCGCCCACGCGCCATCGGAAGCGCTCGGCCAGCTTGCGGCCGATGATCGCACCTTTGCGGTCCATGACGAAGGCCTTCTGCTCGGCCGGGGAAACGACCAGCTCCGGGTAGAGGCGGAAGAAGTCCTCGGCCTCCACGGCGAAGTTGGCGAAGAAGTTTTTTTCGTCGATGTAGACGCCGCCGAACCAGTTGCCGGCGGCCGCCGCGTTCACGCCCGCGACTTGGCGGATGCGGCTTTTGTAGGCGATGGGCAGGGGCTGGGTGATGGACACGGCGTTGCGGGTGACCAGGCGGTTGGCCGAGGAGGCCGAGACCCCGGCGTGCCAGGCGTCGAGGACGGTGCGCATGAGCCCGAAGGCCGTCAGCGCGATGGCCACGCCGGCGATGGTCAGGATCGCCCGCAGACGGTGGCGGAAGGCGTTTTTGACGATGAGCCTAAGGAGCAACACGCAGTTCGCCCTTGTCGAGTTCGCGCACGAGGTGGGCGGCCTCGGCGGCCCGGTGGTCGTGGGTGACCATGACGATGGTTTTGCCGAGCTCCCGGTTGAGCCGGCCGAGCAGGGCCATGATGTCGGCGGCCGAGCGCCGGTCCAGGTCGCCGGTGGGCTCGTCGGCCACGATGATGTCCGGGTCGGTGACGATGGCCCGGGCGATGGCCACGCGCTGCTGCTGGCCGCCGGAGAGCTGGGCCGGCTTGTGGTCGGTGCGGTCGGGCAGGCCCACGGCGGCCAGGGCGGCCAGGGCGTGCTCCTGGCGGCGGCGCGCCGAAAGGGAGGTCAAAAGCAGGGGCAGTTCCACGTTTTCCAGGGCGGTCAGCACCGGGATCAGGTTGTAGAACTGGAAAATGAATCCCACGTGGCGGCTGCGCCACACGGCCAGCTCCCCTTCGCTTAAGGTCGTGATGTCCGTGCCGCCGATGACGATCGTGCCTTCGTCCACGGCGTCGATGCCGGCGATGCAGTTTAAAAGCGTGGATTTGCCCGAGCCAGACGGCCCGATGAGCGCCAGGAACTCCCCGGCGGCGATGTCGAAGGTGATGTCGGAAAGCACCGGGATCACCTGGTCGCCGCGCCGGTAGGACTTGGAAAGGTGGGCGATCTCGATGAGCGGGCGCGTCATGGGCATGGGCCGGGCTCCGGGGCGGCTTCGGGGGCGGGCCGCGAAAATTCGCCGAGGACGCCGCCGCTAAGGGCGAGCAGGTCGGCCGGGGCGATCTCCAGGGTGCGGTCGGGCCGGCCCAGGCCGCAGTAGAGCGTGGGGGCGATGGTCAGCACGTCGGCGTCGAGGAAGAGACGCAGGCCCGCGACCAGCGGCAGGGGCGAGACGCTGCCCGGGGCGACGCCGAGATGCCCGAGCACCTCCTCGGGCGACAGGGCGCGCAGGTCCCGGCGGGAGACGCCGCACAGGGCGGCCAGGGCCGGATAGGCCACCCGGAGCGTGCCCCGAAGGGCCGCCAGGACCGTCCCGCCGCCGCGAAGGCCGAAGGCGATGGTCTTGACGATGCGCGAGGGCGTGAAATCGAGGTTGGCGGCCGCCTCCTCCATGGTGCGCGTGGCCGGATGGCTGTGGACCGTGTGGGGCGAGCCGGCCTGGCGCACGACGGCGACCAGCCGGTCGAAGGCGTCGGGGGAACGGGGGACGTTCATGGGACGACGCTACCCCTCGCCCAGGGTCACGGCGTCCCCGGAGGCGAGCTTGGCCGGCGGGGAGAGCACCACCTTGAGGCCGGTTTCCAGGCCCGAGGTCACCTCGCGCATGTCGCCCAGGGACTCGCCGAGGGTCACGGGCACGAGCACGGCCTTGCCGTCCTTGATGACGAACACGGCGTCGCGGCCGTCGCGGCGGGTGAGCGCCGCATTGGGCACGGCCAGGCGCGGGGTCGTCTCGGCCGGGGAAAGCGGGCGCGAAAGAAAGGCGACCTTGGCGCTCATCTCCGGCAGCACGCGCGGGTCGATGGCGTCGAAACGGACTTTCACCAGCACGGTGGCCTTGGTGCGGTCGGCCGTGGGCACGATCATGTGCACCTTGCCGGGAAAGCGTTCGCCGGGCACGGCGTCGAGCATGATCTCGCAGGGCTCGCCCACGGCCGCCTCGCGCAGGCTCGATTCCGACACGTCCACTTCCACGGCCAGCGACCCCATGTCCGCGATGGTGACCACGGCGGCCTTGGAGGTGGAGGACGCGCCCAGGGGCGAGATGATGTCGCCGACGTCGGCGTTTTTGGTCAGCACCACGGCGTCGAAGGGCGCGACGAGGTCGGTGTAGGTCAGCTGGGCCTCGGCCTGGCGCAGGGCCTCGGCCCGGGCCTCGAGGGTGGCCTTGGCCGCGGCCAGGGCGGCTTCGGCCTTGCCGAGCCGAGCCTCGGCCGCGTCGTGCTCGGAGCGGGCCACGTAGTCGCCGGCCACGAGCTTTTTCATGCGTGCGAAGTTGATGCGCGCGTCCTTGAGTTCGGCCTGGTCGGAATCGATCTGACGCCTGGCCGCTTCCATCTCATGGCGGGCCTGGCCGCGCGCGGCCTCGACGTCGGCGCTTTCCAGCCGGGCCACCACCTGGCCTTTTTCCACCCGGCTGCCTTCCTCCACGCCCAGCCATACCAGTTGGGCCGTGGCCTTGGTGGCCAGGGACGCCTTGCGCTGGGCCACGGCGTAGCCGCTGGCCGTGAGCTTGGTCAGGGTGCGCGAGGGGTAGGCCAGGGAGACAGTGGCGGCCTCCACCGTGAAGGTGCGCGGCGAAAGCGCCCAGACGGCCACGGCGGCCACGGCCAGCGCGGCCAGGACATAGGGCCAGCGGCGGCGTCGCCGGCGCGCGCCGCCTCCCTTGAGTCGGTCGGCCTTGTCGTCGCCGGCGATGCGCAGCGCGTCCAGATTGTCGCTCATGGGGCTCCCGTGTCTCGTTTCGGGGGGTCATGGCAAGGGGCGGGCCGGGCGTCAAGACGCAACGCCGCCTTTTGCGTTACGCCCGCCCCTTTACGCGAACCACAGGCTGTTGGCCATCTGGTCGATGAGCTTGCGGTGGCCGGCCGGAAACGCGAACCGGGAGAGTTCGTCCGGTGCGACCCAACGGCACTCCTGCGCGGCGGCGAGGACCGGCGGGGGCGGCGTTGCGCCCGCGCCGTCGGTCAGGCGCAGCAGGAAGCAGTGCAGCGTCACCCGGTAGGTGGTGTAGCCGTGGCGGATGACGGCCAGCTTGGTCGCGACGGCGGTGGGGAAGGCGGTCTCCTCGCGAAATTCCCGCACCACGGCCGCCTCGGGGGTTTCGCCCTGCTCGATGCGCCCGCCGGGAAACTCCCAGAGGTTGCCCCAGGCCCCGGCCGGCAGGCGCTTCTGGATGAAAGCCTTGCCCTCGTGGACGAGCACGCCCGTGGCCACGAGCAGGGGGATGATGTCCTTGGATTTGGAAAGCACCGGCCGGTCGGGGACGATGCCGAGGTGGGCGGCCTGGCAGACGCCGGTCAGGGGACAGCGGGGGCAGTCCGGGTTTTTGGGCCGGCAGACCAGCGCCCCGAATTCCATGAGCGCTTCGTTGAAGTCGCCGGCCCGGCCCGGGGGCAGAAGCTCGCGGGCCAGGGCCACGGCCCTGGCCCGGCCGGCCGGCTCCTTGACCGGGACGTCGATGTCGCACACGCGGGCCAGCACCCGCAGCACGTTGGCGTCCACAGCCACGGCGTCGAGCCCGAGCGCCATGCTGGCCACGGCCCCGGCCGTGTAGTCGCCAACGCCCGGCAGGGCGCGCACGGCCTCGAAGGTGGCTGGAAACGCGCCGCCGTGCTCGCTTATGATGCGCCTGGCCGCCGCGTGGAGGTTCCTGGCCCGGCTGTAGTAGCCAAGTCCCTCCCAGGCCTTGAGCACCGCGTCCTCGCTCGCCGCGGCCAGGGTGGCCACGTCCGGGAAAAGGGCCGTGAACCGGTTGAAATAGTCCACCACCCGGTCCATCTGGGTCTGCTGGGCCATGATCTCCGAGACCCAGACGGCGTAGGGATCGCGTTCCCGCCGCCAGGGCAGGTCGCGCTTGTTGGCGGAAAACCAGTCGAGCAGAAGCGGCACGAAGGCCTTGGCGTCGGACATGGAAAAAACCTCGCGGCCCCTCCCATAATGCCTCTCGCGCCCGGTGGGAAGGGCGGTTGATTGCCAAGGCCGCCGCTTTCGGGGATAAGGCGAATGGTGGGGCCGGAAAATCGCGGCCGCCTTTTTTCGGGAAAAACGCATCGTTGCGGCCTGTCGTCCTGGGAGTCGGCAGGCGCGGCCCGCGCGGCGCGATGCGGACGGGAAAGCCATGGGAGGCCTGGCCATGAGGCGTGCGCTGCCTTTCGTTCTCCTTGTTCTTTTGACCGCGGTCGTCTGGTCGGCGGCCGCTTCCCCGGCCCGGGCCCAGGCCGGCGCGCCGCAGGCGCCGCCGGCGCTGGAACCTTGGCGCGGCTTCGTCCTGCACGGCGCGGCCCAGAGCCTGTGCCCGCCCGACGGCGGCGACGCCAAGGCCCGGGTCTGCCTCTTCCCGGCCAGCCTCGACGTGGCCCTGGACGTAGCGGGCGCGGAGTTCACCCTGCGGGCCCGGCTCTTCGACCTGGCCGCCGTGCCCCTGCCCTCGGGGGGCGGGGTGTGGATCGAAAAGGTGGCCGAGGGCGGCAAGGCCCTGCCCGTGGTGGCCGGCGCGAACGGCCCGGCGGTCTGGCTTGGCCCGGGCGAGCATGTCCTGGTCGGCCGCCTGGGCTTTAGCGTCGCGCCCGGGGCCATCCGCCTGCCGGAAGGCGTGGGGCTGGTGACGCTTTCCCGCCGGGGCGCGGCCGTGCCTGTGGTCGTTTCGGCCTCGGGCGAGCTGTCCCTGGCCGGGGAGAAGGCGGCCAGGCCCGTGGAGAACACCGAGCAGGTCAAGGTTTTTCGGCTTCTGGCCGACGGCGACCCGGCCACCCTGACCACGCTTTTCCGCCTCGAGGTCTCGGGCCTGGCCCGCTCCGTCACCCTGGCCGGGGCCGTGCCGGCGGGCGCGTTGGCCCTGGCCGTGCGCTCGCCCGTGCCCGCGTCGCTGGGGCCCGACGGGAGCCTCGTCCTCGACGCCGGCCCCGGGCGCTACGAGGTGGAGGCCACGTCGCGCTTTCCGGGCAAGGCCGGGCGCATCGGGCCGGCGGCCACGCCCTACGGGCGGGAGGTCTGGTCGTACCGGGACGCGCCGCTGCTTCGGGAAACGCGTCTGGAGGGCGCGGCGGCCATCGATCCCAAGGCGGCCGACGTGCCGGCGGCCTGGCGGGACCTGCCGGCCTTCACCGTGGCCAAGGGCGCGACCCTCGACATCCGCGAGCTCGGGCGCGGCGCGCCGCCCGGCCGCGACGCCCTGACGCTTTCCCGCGAGATGTGGCTCGACATGAGCGGGAAAGGACTCAGCGTGCGCGACGCCGTCACGGGCGAGAACCGCTCGCGGTTCACCCTGAGCATGGCCGCGCCGGGCGAGCTTGGGCGGGTGGCGGTCGACGGCCGGGACCAGCCCGTGGTCCTGCTCGGCCGGGAAGGGGCGCGACCGGGCGTGGAACTTCGCACGTCGCGGCTGGCGCTCACGGCCTATTCCCGCTACCCCGACGCCGGCGCGACCCTGCCCGCCGGCGGCTTCGACCGGGAGTTCGAGCGTGTTTCGGCCACGCTCCATCTGGCGCCGGGCTGGGCGCTTCTTTTCGCTTCCGGGCCGGACACGGTGCGAGGCGGCCTGCTTTCGCCCTGGACCCTGCTCGACGTCTTCCTGGCCCTGGCCCTGGCCGTGGCCGCCTTTTCCCTGCGCGGGCCGGCGGCGGCGCTGGCGCTCGGCCTTTTCCTGCTCCTTTCCTGGCACGAGCCCGACGCGCCGCGCGGGGTCTGGGTCCTGGTCCTGGTCGGGCTGGCCTTGCTGCGCCTGGCCGGCGACGGCGGGCGGCTGGCCGGCCATGCCGGGGCGCGGCGTCTGGCCGGGCTCGTCTTCAGGCTCTCCCTGGTCTGCCTCGTCGTCGTCTCGTTGCCTTTTATTTCCGGGCAATTGCGCGGGGCCGTCGCACCGCAGGTCGTGCCGCCCGCCGGGGAGCCCGGGCCGGAGGTCCGGCTGGCCATGCGGGAGGAGGCGACCCAGGCTCCCGCGCCGCCTCCGGCCGCCGCGCCCAGGGGCAAGCCCAAGGCCGCGGCGAACATGATGGCCGCCACGGCCGATGCGGCCGCCCCCGGCGCGGCCCTGGAACTGCCCGAGGAAGACCCGGACGCCGTGGCGCAAACCGGCCCGGCCATGCCGGACTGGCGCTTCGCCACGGCGAACCTTGCCTGGAAGGGGCCGGTGGCTCCCGGCGAAGGGCTGCGGCTTTACCTCGTCCCGCCTCTGGCCTCGCGGCTGCTGCACCTGGCCCGGGCGCTGCTTCTCGGCGCGGCCCTGCTTCTCTTGTGCGACCGCAAGCGCCTGGGCCGGCTGCGGCCCCCGGCCGGGGCCGTCGCCGCGGGCCTGGCCCTCACGGTCCTTCTGGGCATCGCTCCCGCCGCCCGGGCAGGGGATTTCCCGGACCGCTCGCTTCTCGACCTGCTGCGCGAGCGCCTGACCGAGCCGCCGGCCTGCCTGCCGCATTGCCTGGGCAGCCCGTCGCTGGAGGTGCGCCTGGAGGGCGGCCGGCTGGTCGTGGCCAGCGAGATCGACGCCGCCGCGCGCCTGGCCGCACCCCTGCCCATGGTCTCCGAGGCCTGGCGGCCGGACGCCGTGACCGTGGACGGCGCGCCGGGCGCGGCCCTGACGCGCGCGGGCGGCACGCTCAAGGTGCTGCTGGAGGCCGGCCGGCACACGGTGGTCCTGTCCGGCCCGGCCCCGGCGGCCGTGGCCTTCACCGTGACCCCGACCCTGGCCCCGGGCCGGGTGCGTCTGGTCGCCCCGGGCTACCGGGCGCGCGGCCTCGACGGGCGGGGCGGACTTTCCGGCCCTCTGGAGCTGACCCGGGCCGCGCCCGAGGCGGGAGACGGCGCGGCGGCCAGGCCGGCCAGACAGGACGTGCCGCCCTTTTTCGAGGTCCGGCGCGTCCTGCGCCTGGGGCTCGTCTGGGAGGTGGAAACGGAAATCGTGCGCCGCTCCCCGGCGGACGTCCCGGCCGTGGCGAAAGTGGCGCTCCTGCCCGGCGAGCATCCCGACGCCGCCGGCGTGACCGTGGCCGGCGGGCGGGCCGAGGCGGTCTTTCCCGCCGGCCGGGAGCGCCTGTCCTGGCGTTCGCGCCTGTCGCCCCGGGAGTCCCTGGAGCTTATCGCGCCCTCGGGCGCGGACGTGGTCGAGGCCTGGGAGCTTACGGCCGCGCCCTTCTACGACGTGACCTTCGCCGGCGTTCCGGCGGTGGGGCTGCTTGCGCCCTCTGGCGCGTGGCAGCCGCGTTTCGCCCCCTGGCCGGGGGAGAAGCTGGCCGTGTCGGTTTCCCGGCCCAAGGCCGCGCCGGGCGAGACGCTGACCCTGGAGCGGGCCGAACTGACGACGCGCCAGGGCCGGGCCATGCGCGAGTCCCGGCTCGCCCTGCGCTTTCGGGCGGCCAAGGGCGCGCGCCATGCCGTGATCCTGCCGCCGGGGGCCGAGGTCACGCGCCTGACCGTGGCCGGCCGGGAGACGCTGCCCACGGGCGAGGGCGGGCAGGTGGGCTTTTCCCTGCCGCCAGGGGTGACGGAGGTGGAACTGGCCTTCCGGGAATCGGCTGGGCTGGGGCTTTTGCTCAAGACGCCGACCCCGGACCCGGGGCTGCCGGCGGCCTCGGCCGTCACGCGCCTGGAGTTGCCCGAGGGGCGCTGGCTCCTGGCGATCTTCGCCGACACCTTCCTCGGGCCGGCCGTGCTCTACTGGGGCTACCTGGCCGTGGTCGCGGCGCTTGGCTTTGGGCTTGCGGCGCTGCCGGACACGCTCCTCACGCGTCGGCAGTGGCTGCTCTACGCCCTGGGCCTGAGCCAGGCCGACCCCGTGGGCGTGGTCCTGGCCGTGTCCTGGCTCGCCGCCCTGGGCTGGCGTCGCCGCAGCTGGCCCCAGGGGGCGCTGGCCTTCGACGCCGGGCAGGTGGGGCTCGTGGCCCTGGCCCTGGCCGGCTTTTTCACCCTCTACGACGTGCTCGGCCAGGGGCTGCTCGGGTTGCCGCGCATGCAGGTGGCCGGCCCGGGCGTCACGGCCACGAGCCTGGCCTGGACCTGGGACCGGGTGGCGGGCGCGCTGCCGGCGGCCACGGTCGTGTCCGCGCCCATGGCCGTTTTTCGGGCCCTCATGCTGGCCTGGGCGGCCTGGCTGGCCTGGAGCCTGCCGCGCTGGCTGCGTCTGGGCTTCGAGAGCCTGACCGCCGGCGGCGGCTGGCGGCCCTTGCGCCTGCCGCGTCGTCGTGGCCGGGACAAGGCCTCGGCCGCCTCCGACGCTCCCGTCCGGGAGGCCGCCCAGCCGCACGGCGAGGACACGCCCGGAAAATGACGCCCATGGTATGATTGTTGAATGTTTCCTCCCGCCGGCCTCGCGCCGGCGGGAGGAAACGACATGGATGCCCGGCATTGCTGCGTCTGCGGCCGCGAACTGGAAACCCTCGACGTCTACGTGCAGCGGGCGCAGGGAAAAATCTGCAGCCGGTGCGTGCTGGATCGCGGCATCGCCATCGGAGGGCCGAGGGAACCGCGGCCGGTCTGGCCCGGTCGCCGGATCGCGCGCCCGGCCGCGCCGCGCCTTGCCGTTCCGATCTTTCCGGCGGTCTGAAAAACCGCCTTTTGCCATCCGCCGACGTATCTGATAGGACCCCCTTGTTCGGTTTTGCACAAATCCGCCCACAAGGGGAATCCGGCTCATGCAATTGACCACGCGTAGCCGCTACGGCCTGCGTATGCTTCTCGACATCGCCCTCCACGGCGACGAGCGGCCGGTGCGCATCCAGGACATCGCCAAGCGCCGTAATATTTCCGTCAAGTATCTCGAGCAGTTGATCCGCGCGCTCAAGAAGGCCGGCTTCATCCACAGCAAGCGCGGCCCCAAGGGCGGCCACGTCCTGGCCCTGTCGCCCGAGGAGATCCGGGTGGGCGACGTGGTCAGGGCCCTGGAAACCCGGCCGGAACTCACCGAATGCGTGGGCAACCCCGAAAGCTGCGTCATCTCCGGCGACTGCGTCACCCGGCAGATCTGGGCCCGGGCCACGGCCAGCCTGTTTCGGGAGCTCGACGCCATCCGCATCTCCGACCTCCTGGTCCAGGCCCGCAAGTCCGAGATCCTGGGCCTGCCCTGCTGCTGAGCCGCCAGGCCGCCGGTGCCCTGTCCCGTGCCGCCTGACGATGGGGCACGGGGCTACGAGGTATACGGTCGCCCTGAGGCGCGGATTCAGCGCGACTGGGCGGCCAGCCACTGGCTGAAGGTCTGGGGTCCGCCGCCGGGGTTGGCCGCCGCGTAGGCGGCGAAGCGGCGCAGAAAATCCACCCGGTCCAGGTACAGGTCCTTTTTCCAGTGCTTTTTGGCCTGGCCGACGAGGTCCACGCCGCCGGCCGCCGCCTGGGCCGCCGCGATCTTCTCCAGGCTTTGTCCCGTGGGATTGTTGAGCAGGGCGTAGAGCACCATGAAGGTGGTGGTGCGCCCGTCGCCGGCGTGGCAGTGCACGTGCAGCCACGTGCCCGGGGCCATGGTCCGGCAGTATTCCACGAACCGGTCCACCTGCGCCGCGTCCGGGGCCATGTCGTCGGTGACGTAGAGCCGCAAGTAGCCGACTTGCCGCGCCGCCGTGAGCTGCGCCTCGGAGGCCACCGACGTCACGTCCACGTCGAGGACGTGCGACCTCTTGATCCCCCCGTTTTTGCTCTTGGCCTCGATGACCGTGACCTTGGCCGTGCCGGCCTTGGCCAGGGCGGCCAGCCGGTCGGCCTCGTCACGGGCCGCCTCCTCGGGCGTCTTGCCCATGTTGGCCTCGTCCTTGGGCCCGTACCAGCTCACGGGACGGTCGTTGAGAAAGCCGTGGGATTCCTGGCGCAGGTCGACCACGGTCAGCGGCCCGGGCAGGAACCGGGCCAGGTTGTCCAGGCCCGGAGCGTCGAATTCCGAGCTGCCGGAAAGGCGCAGCCTGGCCGCGGCCGGGTCGCCCTTGGGGCCGCCGTCGGCCAGGCGGAAATGGATGGGCAGGCCCTGGCCCGGCGGGTAGTCGTAGATGAGGACCGGGCCGGAAACGTCGGGCTTGGGCTGGCGCCCGGCCGCGGGCAGGGCGCGGGGCAGGCCGGTCAGAAACGCCGCGAAAAGGACGGCGACGAGCATGCGGGAGAAGGGCGGGGCAGGACGCGGCGGCTTCATGGGCGGGCTCCTTGGCCGTGGGTTGCCTGTCGGTCGGCCCGGGCATGGGCCATGCCGCCTGGGTAAAAGCCCGGCCGCGCCTTGTCAACGGCGCGCGGCAGGGACGGCTTGCGGCCTACAGGGCGAAACGCAGGCCCGGCACGGCGTCGATGAGCCCCAGCTCCCGGCAGTGGTGGGCGAAGAGCACCAGGCTCGCCTTGGCCGCGTCGTCCAGGTCGTAGTTGACCACCCGCAGGTAGTTAAGCAGATCCGCCTCGCCGATCCAGTCCGGCCGGGACGGGGCGCGCACCAGCCGGGGCAGGGCCTCGGCCAGGCCGGCGTTGACGGAGAGCAGCGCCCGGTGGAGCCGGCCGAGGGCGGCCAGGCGGGAGCCGGCGAGCCCGGCCCGCACGATCCACAGGGCGAAGACGAAGGGCGTGCCGGCGTAGTCGAACCAGGCCTGGCCCAGGTCCGTGACGTGCCAGCCGGCCGGGGGATCGAGGTAGCGCGCAAGGGCCAGGTCGCCGATCTCCACGAAGGGCTTGCCCGCAGCCAGCCCCGTGCCCGGGGGCACGGTCTCGAAGCGGGCTTCGGGAAAGCCCCAGGCGAAGCGCCACAGCACCCGCACCAGGGCGTTGGAGCTGGCCGAGGCCCCGGAAAAGAGCACCGGGTCGCCGGTGCGGCGCACATGTTCGGGCAGCTCGGCCAGGGGAACGGGAGACAGCAGCAGCACGCTCTGGATGGGGGCGACCGCCGCCCGGATGCACAGGTCCGGCAGCAGGTCGAACGCGCCGGGATTGGCCAGGTAGGCGAAGGCCGAGGCCGGGGCGGCGTCGATGGCCCCGCTCGCCAGGGCGGCGTTGAGCTCGGACGGATGCCCCGGCACGTAGGCGACGTCCGGCCCTTCGGGAAAGTCCGGGATGAGCGACTCGTAGAGCGGCCAGACGTTGAGGTAGGCGATGCGGCCGAGCTTCAAGGGCCCGTCGTGCGTCATGGGAGACCCTCCTTTGGGCGCGGAAAAAACGCGGCCCCGAAGGTATTCCCTCCGGGGCCGTGGAGCAAGGCGAATTCCGGTGAACTAGGCGAGCTGGGCCAGCAGGGTTTCCTTGATGGAGTCGATGGAGCCCTCGCCGTTGAGCTCGATGTACTTGGTCTTTCCCTCGGCGGCCAGCTTCTTGTAGAAGTAGGCGGCGGCCAGGGTGCCGGTGGTGGTGTCGTAGTAGATGTCGTGGCGCTTGCCGATGGCGGCCTCGTCCTGGTCGTCGGAGCGGGTCTTGAGGTCGCCGCCGCACACCCGGCACTTGTCGCCGTTCGGCTTGATGGCGTCGATGAAGATGTTGTTGGGGTGGTTGGGGTCGTTGACGCACAGGCGGCGGCCCATGATGCGGTTTTTCGCGATCTCGCGGGGCAGCAGGATCTCGATGACGTAATCGAGCTTCATGCCTTCCTTCTGCAGGGCTTCCCAGAGCTTTTCGGCCTGGACCATGTTGCGGGGAAAGCCGTCGAGGAGCCAGCCGTTGCCGCCCTTGGCCTTGAGGGTCTCGAGGATCATGGGGATGGTGATCTCGTCCGGGACAAGCTCGCCCTTGTCGATGTAGCCCTTGGCCTTCTTGCCGAGCTCGGTGCCGCCGCCGATGTGCTCGCGGAAGATAGCCCCGGACTCGATGTGGGCCAGATTGTACTTCTTTTTCACCAGGGAACCCTGGGTGCCCTTGCCGCTGCCGT
>JAEWCY010000086.1 GCA_023390395.1 Pseudomonadota bacterium
GGGGTTGTGTGGGTGGGTGGGTGTTGGTTGGTGGGCGGTGGGAGGAGAAGAGGAAGATGCCTCCGGCGGCCAGGAGGGGGTGACCCCCTCCTGGACCTCCCCGTTGGGGGCGAGTGGGGAGGCGGGAAGGAACGGCAGGCGGCGTGGCATGGGTGGTGGTGGTCGGGGCATCGGCCACGGGCGCCAGCGGCGAAGCGCCGCAGGGGGAGAGTCAGCGGGCCTTGGCGGCGTAGAGGGCGGCCACGCGGGCGGCCAGGGTGTTCTGGGTGAGGGGTTTGCAGGCGGGGGATGGCGATGGCGAAGCGGTCGGGGCGGTGGATGCAAAGGAGGCGTTGGAGGCCAGGGGAGGCGTCGCGCCGGCCAGTTTGTAGGGCGAGGCGAAGCGATGGCCGCACACCGGGCAGGCCATGAGCATGCCGCCGATATTGCCTGGAAAACGAAGCGCCTGGCCGCAGCCGGGACACGTGCGCACTGGTCCCTCGGTCATCGCGTCCTCCGATGGAAGTCTTGATGCAAGAGAAGTACCTGCAATATCCCGATTGGTTACATGACCGATGAGAGAGGAAGAGGAGTTATGGAACCCATTGCATTCGAAGACTTTTTGAAAGTGGACATGCGCGTGGGCCGGATTCTTGCCGCCGAACCGCTCCAAAAGGCCCGCGTCCCGGCCTATAAGCTGACCATCGATTTCGGCGAGCTGGGCGTCAAAAAATCGAGCGCCCGCGTCACGGACCTGTACCCCGTCGAGGCCCTGCCCGGCCGCCACGTCGTGGCCGTGGTCAATTTCGAGCCCAAGCGCATCGCCGGCTTCCTGTCCGAAGTGCTGGTTCTGGGCCTTGCCGGGGAAGGCGGCGTGGTGCTCCTCGCCCCCGAGCGCGAGGTCGCCTTGGGGCAGCGGGTCTTCTAGGCCGGCTCCGGCTCCCCGTCCGGGGAGGGCAGGTCCAGGCGCGGGGCCAGGGCGTCCGGCAGCCAGGCGCGAAGGAAGCCCAGCACCGCGTCGCGGCAGGCCTCGATGGACAGGTGCTCGGCGTCCACCACGCACTCGGCCGCCGGGTCCTCCTCGAAGGGCACGTCCACGCCGATCACCTGGCCAAGGCCCGGAAACTGCCGGCCGGTGGTCTTTCGCAGCATGGCCTTGGCGTAGAGCCCGGCCATGACCAGCCCGTCGGGCCGGGCCGCCTCCCGGGCCATGGCCGTGGCCAGGGAGCAGCGCACGTGCACTTCGGCGAAGCGCGGCGCAAGCGAGCGGGCCCGGTCCCGCATGGCCCGCCTGGGGGCCGAGGCGTCCATGAGCACCAAGTCGTAGGCGTCCGAACGGGCCACGGCCGCCGCCTCCTCGGCGAACAGGCGGTAGGCCTCCTCGCGTTCCGCTTCCGAGTACGTGGGATTGGGGAAATAGGCCTTGCGCCGGGCGTCGAGCTCCAGGCGCGCCGGCCGCAGACCGCCCACGGCCAAAGTTTTCTCCACCGCCCGTGCCACGGCGCTTTTGCCCGAGCCCGGCAGGCCCGTGAACCAGAGCACGGCCGTCACGGTCATCCCAGGTACCGGTTGAAGGCCCGGCAGTCGAAGCGCTCGTCCTCCAGGACGTTTCCCAGGAAACGCAGCAGGGCCTTGCGCACCTCGGGCGGGTGGCCCGGGTACCACTGGGGCGAGGCGATGACCAGTCCGCGAAAGACGTAGAACGGCGCGATGACGGAAAAGATCTCGTCGTCGCCGCTCTCGCGCAGATACGTCTCCCAGAAGGCGAGGAAAAGCCGTTCGAAATCCCCGGACAGCCTGGGTTCCTTGTACAGGCCGAACAGCACGTAGTTGAGGCTCATGGTGGCCACGTCGTCGGCCGGCTCGCCCCATTCGCCCCGGCTGCGGTCGAGCACGGCGAAGTCCCGCGCCCCGCCTTCCTCCTGCACGAGCACGTTCCAGGGATGGAAGTCGCCGTGCACTTCGCTCAGGCGATGGGTGAAGCCGCGCAGCTTCCAGCGCCAGTCCACGACGCGCTTCTCCAGGGCGCGGAAACGCTCGGGCGGAAAGAGATCATACGGATGCGGATAGGCGTCCACCAGCCCGAAGATGCATTCCGACGCGCCGATGAGGTTACGTACCCGGCGCAGGTACAAATCCGCGTCGTCCTTTTTGGCGGCGTGCACCCTGGCCAGCCACGAGGCGAAGGCCTTGGCCATGTCCAGGTCGCGGGGTTCGAGCCCCGTCTTCTGGATGCGCTGCAAGTCCAGGTAGTAGTCGTAGCCCGGGGCCTTTTCGCTGATGATGAAGAATTCCTTGGGCTCGGCGACCGGCACCAGCCTGTCGTCCTGGTCGAAATAGCCGAGGCCGATGGGGCGCACGTGCTTTTCCATGCGCCCGCCGGCCTCGTACTGGAACATGAGGATGGCCGCCCGGTCCCAGTAGAACTGGTGCCCGTACTTGTCGCCGCGCATGATGGAGAGCACGCCTCGGCGCACTTGCCCCTCCACCTCGAAATCCAGGCACACGGGCTTGCCGTAGCCGAATTCCTTCATGCCCTGGCCGTCGGCCCCCATGGCGCACACGCCGAGCATCCGGGCGGAGTCCCCGAACGCTTCGCGCAGATACCGCTCCACGGCCTCCGGCCGTACCACGATAGGCGTCTTTTCCTCGGTCCCCTTACGCATGGCGATGCTCCTTTGGGAGAGGAGAGAGAGGATGCGGGGG
>JAEWCY010000097.1 GCA_023390395.1 Pseudomonadota bacterium
ACGGCGCGGAACTCGAAGCGGTTGCCGGTGAAGGCGAAGGGGCTGGTGCGGTTGCGGTCGCCCGGATCCATGGGCAGCGGCGGCAGGGTGTCGACGCCGATGTTCATGATGCCCTTCTGCTTGGAGCCTTCGATCTTGCCCTTCTTGATCTGCTCGAAGACGTCGGTGAGCTGCTCGCCGAGGTACACGGACATGATGGCCGGCGGGGCCTCGTTGGCGCCCAGGCGGTGGTCGTTGGAGGGCGTGGCCACGGTCGCGCGCATCAGCGCCCCGAACTTGTGCACGGCGCGGATGGCGGCGGCGCAGAAGACCAGGAACTGGGCGTTCTCGTGGGGGGTGTCGCCCGGATCGTAGAGGCTGCCCAGCTCGGCGTTGCCGATGGAGTAGTTGAGGTGCTTGCCCGAGCCGTTGATGCCGGCGAAGGGCTTCTCGTGCAGCAGGCAGATCAGGCCGTAGCGCTTGGCCACGGCGCGAAGCACCGTCATGACCATCTGGTTGTGGTCGGTGGCCAGGTTGCCGGCCTCGAAGATCGGGGCGATCTCGAACTGGCTGGGGGCCACTTCGTTGTGGCGGGTCTTGACCGGGACGCCGAGCTTGTAGAGCTCGCGCTCGACTTCCATCATGAAGGCCAGGACGCGGCGGGGAATGACGCCGAAGTACTGGTCCTCGAACTCCTGGCCCTTGGCGGACTTGGCGCCGAACAGGGTGCGGCCGGCGATGAGCAGGTCGGGGCGGGAGAACACGAAGTTGCGGTCGATGAGGAAATATTCCTGCTCGGGCCCGGCGAAGGACACGACCGGCAGCTTGGTGGAGGTGCCGAAAAGCTTCAGGATGCGCTGGGCCTGCTTGTTGAGGGCCTGGTTGGAGCGCAGAAGCGGGGTCTTCTTGTCCAGGGCCTCGCCGGTCCAGGACACGAAGGCCGTGGGGATGCACAGGAAGGTGCCGTTGGGGTTCTCCAGGATGTAGGCCGGGCTGGTCACGTCCCAGGCGGTGTAGCCGCGGGCTTCGAAGGTGGTGCGCAGGCCGCCGGACGGGAAGGACGAGGCGTCGGGCTCGCCCTGGATCAGCATCTTGCCGGAGAACTCGGCCACGGCCCCGCCCTTGCCGTCGGGCACCAGGAAGGCGTCGTGCTTTTCGGCGGTCAGGCCGGTCAGGGGGTAGAAAACGTGGGTGAAGTGGGTGGCCCCGCGTTCGATGGCCCAATCCTTCATGGCGTTGGCCACGGTGTCGGCGATGGACGGATCGAGCTTCTGGCCGAGTTCCATGGTCTTTTTCAGCGACTTGTAGACGTCCTTGGGCAGCCGCTCGCGCATGACCTTGTCGTTGAAGACATTGCAGCCGAAGACCTCGGTGGGTTTGGTCTCGCTGAAGTTCAGGGGGGCATGCGCCGGCTTGTAATTGATGATGGCCGAGATCGCGTCCAGCCGAGCCTTGATTCCGCTCATAGGGTCCTCTTGCATTGTGTTGAACAGGTTACACGTCGAGGGGCCTGTGCCCCGCCTCGCGCCGCGGGCTCCGCCGGTTCCGGGCCGGTGAGCGCCGCATGTGGCGATCCGGCGGCGCGGGTCCCCACGCCGTCCGCTTCGGACCCTGACGCATGTCCTCTCACGGTCGGCGAGAAAAAAATTCCCCATCTCTCACGCCGCGCGGCCGAACTCTCTCCACGGCCACCGGCGAAGTCTCAATAATGTAAAATCACCGACACGTCCATAGCCAAAGCGACCCCCGAGGCTTCCGGGCCGGCAAGACGCGGGGGCAAGCCCTGAAATCGGCTCGTTGCGGCGGCGTCACCGGGCCGTCATCCGGGCCGGGTCCACGGGCCGCCCCGCCTTCCGTCAGGAGCAAGCGCGAAAATCGACATTTTGGGAGGTCCGACCCCTTCCCCAGGGACCGGTCATCGCGGACGGCGGCATGACAATTCGGAAAGATGATGCGCCAGCAAAGCAAAAGGACGCCGTCAGGCGTCCAGCATCTTCCGAATGGCGGTCAATTCGTCATGGATCTGCCGCAATAGCGGCCGCTCGTCCCCGGAAGCGGCCAGGCGGCGGCGCGCGCCGTCGATGGTGAGCTTTTCCTCGTAGAGCAGGGCCTTGATGCGGGCGATGCGTTCGAGGTGCTCGTCGGTGTAGAGGCGCTGCCCCTTCTTGGTGCGCACGGGAGCGAGCTGGGGGAATTCCGTCTCCCAGAAACGCAGCACCGAGGGATTGAGCCCCATGAGACTGGCGACTTCGCCGATCTTGTAGGTCCTTTGCAGCATTTCCGTCGTTCATGCGCCAAGCCCCGGCCTCGGTCAAGCCCGGGCGCGGCCGAAACCTTCCATCCAACGTCTTTACAAAGCCCCGGGCGCGCCTACCTGGAGACGAGCCGGGAGCCTTTTCCGGCCCGGCCCGCCGCCCCGCCGGCAAGGCGCGACGCGGGAACCGTCAACCGCATAACCGCCGGCCCCGCCCAGGGGCCAGACGTGCTCCGCAGGAGAACGATCATGGCGACACTGACGACGAAGGACGGCACGACGCTGTACTACAACGACTGGGGCTCGGGACGCCCCGTGGTCTTCAGCCACGGCTGGCCCCTTTCGGCCGAGGCCTTCGAGGACCAGATGTTCTTCCTGGCCTCCAAGGGCTACCGCGTCATCGCCCACGACCGCCGGGGACACGGCCGCTCGAGCCAACCCTGGCACGGCAACGACCTGGACGCCTACGCCGACGACCTGGCCGAGCTGGCCGAGGCCCTGGACCTGACCGACGCCGTGCACGTGGGGCATTCCACGGGCGGCGGCGAGGTGGTGCGCTACATCGGCCGGCACGGCTCGGCGCGCGTGGGCGGGGCCGTGCTCATCGGCGCGATCCCGCCGCTCATGCTCAAGACCCCGGCCAACCCGGGCGGCCTGCCCATGGAGGTCTTCGACGGCATCCGGGAAGCGGTCAGGAAGGACCGCTCCCAGTTCTTCAAGGACCTGACCCTGCCGTTCTACGGCTACAACCGCCCCGGGGCAAAGGCATCCGAGGGCGTGCGCCAGGCCTTCTGGCGGCAGGGCATGCTGGCCGGCTTCCCGGCCGCCTACTTCTGCATCAAGGCCTTCTCGGAAACGGACCTGACCGAGGACCTGAAAAAGATCGACGTGCCGACGCTGTTCCTGCACGGCGACGACGACCAGATCGTGCCCATCGACGCCTCGGCCCGGGCCGCGGTCAAACTGGTCAAAAACGCCGTGCTCAAGGAGTACCCCGGCGGCTCCCACGGCATCTGCACCACGGAAAAGGACAAGGTCAACGCGGACCTGCTGGCCTTCCTCGAAGGCTAGCCGCCCCCCTGCCCCGAAGGCCCCGGCGCGACGGCGTCGGGGCCTTGCGGCGCGCCCCCGGCGGCACGACGACGCGAGGAGGCGACGCGCCCGATATGGGGCAAGCCTTCGGGGGATAGTCCTGGACAGCCGGTCCCGGGCTTCCTATCCTTGACTCTTTGCCCGGGCGGCCCTCGCGCCCAGCGCCGGCCACCCGGCGACATCCAACCCCGGTTTGGCCATGCTGCTCTCCCTCTACCTCATCCTGCCCGTGTTCCTCATCATCGCCCTGGGCGTGGCCCTGGACGTCGGCGGCGTGCTCCCGAAGCAAACGGGCTCGATCATCGGCAACTACGTCCTCTACGCCGCCCTGCCCATCCTCATGATCCACCTCCTGGCCGGGGCCTCGCCCGAGGCCATCGCCCACGGCCGATTCTGGGCCGCCCTCCTGGCCAGCCAGAGCATCATTTACGCCGTCGGCTACTGCGGGGAGCTTCTCCTTGGCCGGCGCGGCCACGGCCCGGCGGCGGCCATCGCCCTGTCGGGCAGCTGCTGCAACGCCGCCTTCATGGGCCTGCCCGTGGTCATGAGCCTCATGCCCGGCAACGAGGAGGCCCTGGTCGTGGCCGGGCTGGCCGTCATCAGCCCCAACGTGGTCAGCATCCCCTGCCAGGTGCAGCTCGAATACATGCGGCCCGAGGGCAAGCGGTCCAAGGGGGCGTTTTCGCGCCTGGCCAGGGCCGTGCTGCTCAATCCGCTCATGTGCGGCACTTTCGTGGGGCTGGCGCTGGGCTGCACGGGCCTTGGGCTGTGGGGGCCGCTGGACCGGGCGGCGGCCATGGTGGGCGGGACCACCGCGCCGTGCATGCTCCTGGCCCTGGGGCTCGATCTGCGGGAAAAAATCCGCGTCGCCTTTTCCGGCGAAAAGCGCATGCGCCTCACGCGCCTGGCCGGGGCGGCCTTCCTCAAGCTGGTGGTCAACCCCGCGCTGGCCTGGGCGCTGCTGGACGTTTTCGGCGTGACCGGCGCCTGGCTGGCCGTCGGGGTCATCGTTTCGGGCACGGCCACGGCCCTGGTCAGCTACGTCATCGCCGAGATCTACGGCCAGGTCCCCGAGGAAGTGGCCATGATCGCCGTGACGACCAACGTGCTCAACCTCGCCAGCCTGACCGTGCTGGCCGGCCTGCTGCGGGCGCGCGGCCTGTTGTGACCGCCGGCCGGCGCGCCGGCGCGAGCGAAACGGCCCCGGCCCGGCATCGCGTCCGGACCGGGGCCGTTCCCCGAAAGCCTCGCCGTGTCGGAACCTCGAAAAGAACCCGCCTTTCCAGAGGACGACACGGCGACGCAACGACGCCAGGGACCTCGCCCTAGGACTGGTTCTGCTCGATCCAGGCGTCGAGGTCGTGGAGGCGCTGTTCCTTGCGCTCCTTGAACTTCTCCTTGAATTCGGCCCTAAGCGCCTCCCGCTTGGCCCGCTGTTCCGGGGTCAGCACGGCGTCCACGGCGGCCTTGAGCTTGCCGCGCGCCACGGCCAGCTCCACGCCGGCGTCGGCCATGGCCTTGGCCGCGCCGCGCACGGCGGCCTCGTCGCCCGGGGTCTTGTCCATGACCTCGCGCAGCTTGGCGAAGGCGGTCTGCATCGCCTCGCGCAGGGGCTTGGTCTGCTCCCGGCCGTTTTTGAGGATGCGCGCCACCTCGTGCTTCTGCACGGGAGTCAGGTCCAGGCTGTCGAGCATGCGCACGATGCCCCGGGGATGCGCCTCCTGGGCGGCGTCCCCCGCTCCCTTGGCCAAGGCCGTGCCCGAAAGGGCCAGCATCATGCAAAGCGCCGCGACGGCGGTCAGACGGAGTTGCATCGATCTTCCTCGCTGGTTGGGGTTGGTTTCGTCGGCCGCCTCAGGGCGGTCCTTGCGCATGGTACGCACGACCGCGCCCCTCCCCCCGCGAGGAAGGCCTGGCCCGGGCGACGCCCCGGCCAGGCCGGCGCGGGGGATTTCGCCGCCGGCCGCGTACCAGCAGACAAGGGCGGCGCGCGGCACGGGCCGCGCGGGACGCCCGCCCGGACCCATTGACCCCGCGCCCCGGCGGCGCGAAAAGACCTGATGAGGAACATGCCGATGCAGTTTTTTTCCGTGCATCCCGAAAGCCACGCGCGGGCGCGAAAGCGCCTGGGCCAGGCGGCCGTCCTGGCGGCGGCGCTTCTTCTCGGTTGCGCCGTCCAGGCGAAGGCCCAGCAGCCGGCCGGGGCGGCCGCCCAGGCCCTCAAGACGGCCTGCAAGAGCGACTACAAAACCCTGTGCCAGGGCGTGCAGCCGGGCGGCGGCCGCATCGTGGCCTGCCTCAAGCAGAACGCGGACAAGCTCTCGCCGGCCTGCCGCCAGGCCCTGGACGCGGCCAAGGCGGCCAGGCCGGCTCCGGCCGGCCAGTAGGCCCGCCGGCCGTCCGCTGATAAGGGACGCAAGCGTTCGCCGCCCCGCCGGCTGGCGTCGGCGGGGCGGCGAAGGGAACACGGCAACCGCCCATGGGGTCGCGCACCTTGGAAAAAACCTGGCCTTGCGCCGGATGGCGATTCTCCCTGTTCCGCCCGGCCGACCGGCGAAAGGAAGACGCCCGGGACTACGCCGACGCGCCCGACGAGGCCCTGGCCGCCTGGTCGGGCGACGGCGACCGGCGCGCCTTCGACGCCCTGGTGGTGCGCCACGGGGCCTTCGCCCTGCGCGTGGCGACGCGGCTTTTGCAGGACGCCGCCGCGGCCGAGGACGTGGTGCAGGAAGCCATGGTGCGCGCCTGGGGCCAGGCCGGAAAATACGATCCCCGGCGCGGGCGCTTCACCACCTGGCTGTACCGGATCGTGGTGAACCTGTGCATCGACCAGCGGCGACGGGGCCGCACCGAACCGCTGCCCGAGGATTTCGATCCGGCCGACCCGGCCGCCGGCGTCCAGGAGAATCTGGAAGCCGACGAAGGCCGCTTGGCCCTGGCCCAAGCCCTGGCGGCGCTGCCGGTGCGGCAGCGGGCGGCCATGACCCTGGTGTACGACGAAGGCCTGTCCGGGGCCGAGGCGGCGCAAGCCCTCGGCGTGTCGGCCAAGGCCGTGGAACGACTGCTGGCGCGGGGCCGGGCGTTTTTACGGGAACGGCTGCGGCCGTAAGGCGCGCCGAGGAGGCCAAACCATGATGTCCCTGTCTCGATTCGAGGAGCTTTTAGGCTGCTACGGCGCGGACTTGGCGCGCTGGCCGGAGGATGTCCGGGAGGCGGCGCAAGCGCTTGCGGCGGACTCGGCGGCGGCGCGCGCGGCGCTCGAAGCCGAACGCGGCCTGGACGCGGCCATCCGCGCCGCCGGCGCGGTCGAGGCC
>JAEWCY010000099.1 GCA_023390395.1 Pseudomonadota bacterium
GGCGCGGGGAGGAAACCTTCTTTTCAAAGAAGGTTTCCTCCCCGCCTCTTCGGAGTCCTCATCATGTCCATAGCGATCATCGGCGGCGGATTGGCCGGGTGCGAGTGCGCCTTGGCCCTGGCCCGGGCAGGCGTGGCCTCCACGCTCTTCGAGTGCAAGCCGGCGCTCTACTCCCCGGCCCATGTCAGTCCCGGGCTGGCCGAGCTGGTGTGCTCCAACTCGCTGCGCTCCGACGAGCCGGTCACGGCGGTGGGGCTTTTAAAGGTCGAGATGGCCGAGCTCGGCAGCGCGGTCATCGCCGCGGCCCGGGAGACGGCCGTGCCGGCGGGCAAGGCGCTGGCCGTGGACCGCGAGCTTTTTTCCGCCGCCATGACGGCGCGCATCGAAGCCGAGCCCCTCGTCACGCTTACGCGCCGCGAGATCATGGGGCTGTCCGATCCGGCCCTGGCCGGGTTCGAGGCCGTGGTGGTGGCGGCCGGCCCCTTGGCCAGCGACCGGCTGGCGTCGAGCCTGCGCGAGGCGGTGGGCGGGGAGAGCCTGTATTTCTACGACGCCATCGCGCCCATCGTGGCCACGGATTCCGTGGACATGGCGCAGGCCTTCTGGGCTTCGCGCTGGCAGGAGGGCGAGGGCGACTACCTCAACTGCCCCCTGGACGAGGCGCAGTACAAGGCGTTCCTGGCGGCGCTGCTCGCGGCGCGCAAGGTGCCCAGCCGCGAGTTCGAGCAGGAGCTGCATTTCGAGGGCTGCCTGCCCATCGAGGCCATGGCCGAGCGCGGCGAGCGCACGCTGACCTTCGGCCCCATGAAGCCCGTGGGCCTGACCGACCCGAAAACGGGCCGGCGGCCCTATGCGGTGGTGCAGTTGCGGCCGGAAAACGCGGCGCGCTCGACCATGAACCTGGTGGGGTTCCAGACCAAGCTGGCTTACGGCGAGCAGGAGCGG
Source organism: Pseudomonadota bacterium (assembly GCA_023390395.1). Taxonomy (GTDB): domain Bacteria; phylum Desulfobacterota; class Desulfovibrionia; order Desulfovibrionales; family Desulfovibrionaceae; genus Solidesulfovibrio. The sequence continues at coordinate 946 of JAEWCY010000099.1, forward strand.
GTGTTTCGGATGATCCCGGCCCTGCACGCGGCGGAGTTCACGCGGCTGGGGAGCATCCACCGCAACACCTTCGTGGACGCGCCCAAGGCGCTCAGCGACCGCCTGGAGCTTTGCGCCCGTCCGGGCGTGTATCTGGCCGGCCAGATCACGGGCGTGGAGGGCTACGTGGAGTCGGCGGCCTGCGGCCTGTGGCTCGGCGTGCAGCTCGGCGCGCGCCTCGCGCGCGGCGTGGAGCTTTCGCCGCCGCCGCAGACGACGGCCCTCGGCGCATTGCTCAACCACCTGCGCACCCCGGCCAAGAAGTTCCAGCCGAGCAACGTCAACTTCGGCCTGACGCCACCTTTGGAGGAGCGTATGCGGAAGGCGAACCGGAAGCTGGCCTATCCGGAGCGGGCGCGCAAGGCGTGGGGGGAATGGGAAGCGAGCACTATCCCTGTACACTCATAGTAAACAGCGAAATATTAGCCGCCTTATAACTCTCATGCCACGTTTTAAAAGATCTTGTTAAAGCAAGAAAGACCTACTTTAGACGAGAGTCCTCAAATTGGATAGCTCTCATCAATTCATCAAGGATACGTTGAAATATAACCCAATACTTTTCAGGGATCTCCTCCCCTGTTCCTGCCAAGTCCTCTTTCAGAAAGAATTCAAGTTGTTCATTCACTCTTGTCACAAGCCGCAGATGGTTTGAGTTATTCCGATACACACGGATTCTGTGCAACGCCTTATACAATATTGGATAATTCTCTTTAATTTCATTCCAAAAATAATTTCGGCTCCCTATACTCTCGCCGTAGACATCTATCGATTCAACAAATGCAAGATGAAACGGATCTATATTCTGGTGAAAATCATCCCAATCTGCCGGTGCAACAACTTTCACAAGTCGGTCAGCGTGTGGAAAAGAATTCGGGCCGAACAGCAATGGACGCCCATGCCTTCTTCTAATTTTATTTTCAAGAAGCCTCATATCGTTTATTATACTGTCAATTCGCGATTTTACAAAATCATCGCGCAACGACTGCTCAACTATTGGAAAAAAAGTTGGCCGCCCGTTTATTCTTGCATTTTCAAATACGAGATAATCGCTCACAACTTTTATCGTTATGAATGGTGTATCATTTTCATCCTTCACAATGCCATAGTTGTACAAGTAACGCCCGAACGTGGAGGTCTTAGTTTTTTTATTGAATTCAACGATATTCCCTAAAGCTAAATTTTCAAGGAGCAGGTATTCGTCATGATAATATTCATCAAGCTCGCTAACAATGTGTTTAATATAAAATATTAGTTCTCGATCTCTCAATTCGGAATGCTGTTCAACACCAGCAAGACTTATTGTTTCTGGAAAATTATTGCCATGAAGACGTGCATGCTCAAGCTCAAAACTACAAGCGAGTCGTGTCAAGAGGGGGTGGCCACCATAATTTTGGAAAATGCTGACAACTGCATCTCTATGAAACTTTGCACTCGAAACTTTTGACAATTTGTTTACCATGTTAATTGTTTCAGACTCAGAAAACCCTTTCAAGAATATCGGCGAGGCGAGCCCGAACAACGGATTCTGTTTTTTATAAAGACGGTCTTTATCAATACAGTAAGAACTCAAACCGGCTATTATTAATGTAATAGCCCGCATCTCTGTCTGAAGTGCGCGAATAGCCTGAAAAAAACGAGAATAATCTTGGTTCCAATGTTCTTCGGAGGCCATTCCCGGAGTAATTTGCTCAATTTCATCTATTAATATTGTAACCCTTTCCTTCCCACCATCAAGACAATCCCTCAACGCGGACCCCAGAGATCTACTTGCATTTTTAGGAGAAAAATTATATTTCTTATCAGACAATTTTGTTGCGACATATTTTAGCAATTCATTCCATCGCAACAGGCCAAATTGAGGATCTTGAAGTTGAATAAAAATAAAAACATTTTTTTCATCTTTTAGCACTCTATTTATCTTCAAAAGAAGTGATGTTTTTCCAGTTTTTCTTAGCCCAAATATTCCTATATTTTCTTTCCTTTTATACGACTCAAGTGCTTGCTTCATTTCAGCTTCACGTCCAAAAAAGTAAGAGTCTGTTTCAATCGGCAAATTGTCTTTAAACTTATTTATTGCTGAATATTTTCGCTTAATAATATCTATTATCTTTGTTCCTCTATTTTGAATCAGCTGCCTCGAATTGAAAGGTATCGCAATTCTTTCGTCTTTATTCTCAAGCAGATACGATTCCACCCATTCATCAGTATTCGGGCACTCAGACACTAAAATATACATTAAAGACTCAACTCTCCCCCTTGCAGGAGATGAGGACATATAATGCTCAATCCCAAGAAATGTCCGCGCCTCCAATGTCGTATACCTACTATAAACCAACAAAACCTCATATTCAAATCCAAATATTGCTTTTAAATCATTATCAGCCGACAAAAATGCGAAGATCAATTCCGACCCATGCGTCGGAAACTTTGAGGCATACTTTATTGAAAACCCAACTTCCGTAAACTTTGTCAAAATCTGCTGTGCTCTATCACCAAATTTATTAACATACTGTCTTGCATCGTCATGTATATCTGACATTTCAAACCATCCTTGTTATCACTGCGATCAATAGTGTAGGCTATATTTATTTATAAATTTATGCAAGGAAAACGACATCCGCCTAAAATAACTACTTATTTCATACTCCCTCCCACGTTGAAAATTACACCACTACCTGCTCCAACACCAACTCCACCCCATACCGCTCCCGCGCCGCCTGTTTCATGACCTCCACGACGGCCAGGATGTCCTCGCCGGTCGCGCCGCCGGCGTTGACGATGATGCCGGCGTGGCGGGGGGAGATTTGCGCGCCGCCGATGCGAAAGCCCTTGAGGCCCGCCTCCTCCATGATGACGCCGACCGGAGGCGCGCCCTCGGGGCGGCGAAAGACGCTGCCGGCGCTGGGGAGATCATAGGGGAGCTTCGAGCGGCGCAACTTCCCGATGCGGCCCATCTCGGCCAGGATGGCCGTCGGGTCGCCGGGAGTCAGCCGCAGGCGCGCCCCGAGAATAACCGCGTCCGTGCCCTGGAAGACCGTGCGCCGATAGGCCGGACGGCAGGCCTCGCGCGAAAGCGCGCGCACCGTGTCCGTGGCCGGCTCGTAGACCGCGACCTCGGCCACGACGTCGTAAAACGACGCGCCGTAGGCCCCGGCGTTCATGTAGGCCGCGCCGCCGACGCTGCCCGGGATGTCCCACAGGCGCTCCAGGCCGGCGAGCCCGGCCCGGGCGGCCAGGCGGCACAGGTCGCGCAGCCGCGCCCCGGCCCCGGCCCGCACTTCGCTCCCGGCCACGCCGATTCCCGTTTCCAGCTCCCGCGTGCACACGAATCGGTGCGAGGCGTCGTAATGGCTCCGGGCCAGGATCACGTTGCAGCCGTGCCCGAGCAGATGCACGGCTTGGCCGGGAGCCGGGCGCATGGCGGCGCGCAGCGCGTCCAGGTCGCGCGGAAAAAGACAGCAGGCGGCCGTGGCCGCGACGCGGTAGGAATTGAGCTCCGTAAGATCGAACAACACCCCCTCCTCCCGCGTCGCGGCCGCAGCCGCCCGCGTCAAACCCCGGCCGGGCCGCCTCAGTCCACGTACTTCCTGGCGTAGGCGGCGTCGTTGTACAAGGCCTCACCGTGCTTATCCTTGCCGAAGGAGCGGATGAGCTCCTGCCCCTCGGGCGAGGCCACGAAAGCAATGAAGCCCACGGCCTTGGCCGAGGCTGGCTTGCCGTCCTTTTGGCCGCACAGGGCATGGTAGGTGTTGACGAGCTTCTTGTCGCCGGAAAAGAGCACCGTAAGTCGCGGCAGGCCCTTGCCCTCGGCGGCCCAGGTGCTGCTGTCGGTCATGAAGTAGCCGCCCTCGTCGTTGGCGCGCTTAAGCGTCGCGGTCATGAAGTCCTTGGTGACCACGTACCAGTCGCCGGCCGGCGCGACGCCGGCGTCCTTCCAGGTGTCCATCTCTTTTTTGTGCGTGCCGGAATTGTCGCCCCGGGAAAAGAACTTCGCCTGGGCGGCGGCGATGGCCCGATAGGCGTCGGCGGCGGTGGCGGCCTTGGCGATGCCGGCCGGATCGGCCGTCGGGCCGACGATGAAGAACTCGTTGGAGCCGATGAGCGTTGGGCAGCCGGCCCAGCCCTCGGCCAGGGCCTTTTTCTCCGCCGCCGGGGCGTGGACCATGATCATGTCCACCTCGCCGGACCTCAGCATGTCCAGGGACTGGCCCGAGCCGGCCTTGACCCAGTCCAGCCGGCAGCCGGCCTTGGCGCAGTAGGCCTGGCCGAGCACGGCCAGCAGCCCCAGCTCGCCGGGACTGCCGGTGGCCAGGGAGAACGTGTCGGGACCGTTGCCGTAGGACGCTTCCACCTTGGGACCGGCCATGGCCGAGACCGGGGCGCAGGTCAAGAGGGCGGCGAGAACGAGCAGGCGAACGATGGGCATGGGAACCTCCTGGAGGATTTTCCGGTTACGATACCGTGAGTCCCGCGTAGTATCCAGGGGTGATCGTCAAAACGCCGTGAAATCATGAAATTATGTCAAAACTAGCACCAGAGGAAACACCGGTGAACGCCCTTTACACGTAATGGCGTTACGTGTTTCTATGCCTGCTCGGACGAGATGGCGGTCCCGGGGCCCCCATGAAAAAAAACGATTTCGCCACAGCCTTCGGCCACAGGCTGCGACAGGTGCGCCGCCTGGCCGGCCTGACCCAGGCCGACCTGGCCCAGTGTTCCGGCATGTCCCTGGAACACCTCAACAAGATCGAGCGCGGCGCGGCCGCCCCCTCCCTGGCCACCATCGAGGCCCTGCACAAGGCCCTGGCCGTGGACCCGGCCTCCTTTTTCCTGTTCCCCGAGGACGGCGAGCCCAGGCCCGGGCATTGCCTCCAGGCGGAGAGCCTTTCCGCCGCCCGGCTGGGCGTGTTCGTGCACCACCCGGAAACCGGCCTGATCCGGGCCGCGCCGTCGCTGCGCCGGCTGCTCGGCGCTTCCGGCAAGCCCCGGCCCGAGCCGGTGGCCGGGTTCCTGGAAGCGCTCTTCGCCGCCGACGCCCCGGCCGTGGCCCAGGCCCTGGACGGGCTCAAGGCCCCGGGCGACCGCGCGGTCCTGCCGGCGCGCTTCGTGCGCCTGGACGGCGAGACCCGCCAGGGGGCGCTGGTCCTCGAGATGTTCCGCGACGCCGATGCCCGGGGCCGGCCGATCCTCGGCGTGCTGACCGACATCTCGGAACGGGTGCGCCTCACGCGCATCATGCACAACGAGACGGCGCGCATCGACCGCCGGGTGCGCGAGCGTTCGGCCCGGCTGGAGCGGGCCCGGGACCGGCTGCGCCGGGAAAACGAGGCCCTGGCCGCCCGGGAGCGCCGCTACCGCGAAGCCTTCGAGCACTGCCCCACGGGCATCTGCCACATCTCTCCCACGGGCGCGCTCCTCGACGTCAATCCGGCCCTGGCCGCGCTTTTCGGCTACGACTCGCCCCAGCGCTTGCGCCGCGACATCGGGGATTTCGGCCGCCGGCTCCATGCCGACCCGGCCCGGTTCGAGACGCTGCGGCAAATGCTCGCGGCGCAGGGACGCGTGGAGGGCTTCGAGACCATGGCCCGGCGGCGCGACGGCTCCTCGGCCGCCGTGCGCTGCGACGTGCGCGACGTGACCGACGAAAACGGCGCGCTCCTGTACCAGGAAGCCTTCGTGGAGGACCTCCAGGACATGGCCAGCGCCGGCCAGTACCTGCGCCGCTACGCCCGCATCATCGCCGCCTCCACGGACATGGTGTCGCTCATCGACGCCTCCGGTCGCTACCTGTTCGTCAACGACGCCTATGCTGCGGCCTACGGCCAGCCGCGCACGGCCATCATCGGCCGGCACGTCGCCGACTTCCTCGGCAAGGAGTTCTACGCCGAGCGCGTCGCCGGCCGGCTGGCGCGCTGCCTGGCCGGGGAGACCGTCACCTTCGAGCAGTGGGCCGCCCTGCCGGGCGTCGGCCGCCGCTTCCTCAACGTGCGCTACGCCCCCTGGACCGACGAGGACGGGACCCAGAGCGTCGTGGCCAACATCCGGGACATGACCGAGACCCGGCTCGCCGTGGAGGACCTGCGCGACAGCGAGAAGACCACCTCCATCCTCTACCGGGTGTCCAGCGCCGTGGCCTCGGAAGAGGACATGGACAGCCTCTACCGCACCATCCGCAATATCCTCGGCGAATCCATCGACACCCGGGAATTCTTCATCGCCCTGACCGACCGCGAAAAGGACAGCCTGGAATTCGTCCACTTCGTCAGCGCCGTCCAGACGCCTCCGCCGGCCGTGGCCGAGCTGTCCCAACGGCTGCCCCCCCTGACCCGGGACAACATCAGCGATTACCGCGAGGCCGACGCGCTCATCGAGATCCTGCGCACGGCCCATCCCCTGCTCGTGACCCGGCGGGGCATGCGCCTGACCGGCCTGACCTGTCCCGGGCGACAGCCCGAGGTGCTCCTCGGCGTGCCCATCCGCGTGCGCCAGGAGGTCCTCGGCGTCATGGGCGTCATGCATTTCTCCGATCCGGGCCGCTTCGGCCGCAAGGAAACGGAACTCATGCTGTCCGTGGCGGAGCAACTGGCCCTGGGTGTGGAGCGGCGGCGCAACCTCGACGCCCTGCGCGCCGCCAAGGAGGAAGCCGAGGAGGCCAACAAGGCCAAGAGCCGTTTCCTGGCCAGCATGAGCCACGAGATCCGCACGCCCATGAACGCCATCCTGGGCCTGACGGAACTGGTCCTGGGCAGCCGGCTGGCCGGCGAGCAGCGCGAGCACCTGGACACCGTGCGCGACTCGGCCCGGCACCTGCTCGGCATCCTCAACGACATCCTGGATTTTTCCAAGATCGAGGCCCGGCGCATGGTCCTCGACGCCACCGTGTTCGACCCCGCCGCCCTGGCCGAGGCCGTGGTGCGGACCTTCAGCGCCGCAGCCGCGGCCAAGGGGCTGCGCCTGACCCTCGAACTGGCGCCCGGACTGCCCGAGCACGTGCACGGCGACGACGGCCGGGTGCGCCAGATCCTGGTCAACCTCCTCGGCAACGCGCTCAAGTTCACCGACGAGGGGTCCCTGACCCTGCGCGTCGCCCCGGTGCGCACCGAACGCGACAAGGCCGGCCGCCTGTCCTTCGCCGTGGCCGACACCGGCATCGGCATCCCGCCCGGCATGCAGGCGGCGATCTTCGACAGCTTCCGCCAGGCCGACGGCTCCACCGCCCGCAAGTTCGGCGGCACGGGCCTGGGACTGGCCATCAGCCGGGAGCTGGCCGAACTCATGGGCGGGGAGATCAGGGTCGCCTCCAGCCCGGGCGCGGGCAGCACCTTCGTTTTCACCGCGCCCTTTCCCCAGGCGGCGCACAACGCCGTCGCCCCCAAGACGACGGCCGCCCCTCCACCGCCGACCCGGCGCCTGCGCGTGCTGGTGGCCGAGGACAACCAGGTCAACATCAAGCTCATGACCATCCACCTCAAAAAGCTCGGCCACGAGAGCGCCGTGGCCACCACCGGCGAGGCGGCCCTGCGTCTGCTCGCCGAAGAGGCCTTCGACCTGGTGCTCATGGACATCGAGATGCCGGCCATGGACGGCCTGACCGCCGCCCGGGCCATCCGCGCCGGCGGCGACGCCCGATGCCCCATCGCGGCCCGGGACATCCCCATCGTGGCCGTCACGGCCCACGTGTCCGACGAGGTGCGCCAGGCCTGCGCCGAGGCCGGCATGAACGGCTACATCGGCAAGCCCGTGAACCTGGAGGAACTGGCCGAGGTCATCGCCCGGCTGGCCGCGCCGCAGCCGGGGAAGGCCGCGCCGCCCTCTTCCGGACCGGACACGCCCCCGGACGGACCGGAAGGCGTGCTGGACGTGTCCTGGGCCCTGGAGCGCCTGGGCATCGAACGGGGCATGTACGCGCCCATCCTGGCCACCTCCCTGGACGAGACGTCCAGGCGGCTCGAGGCGGCCGAGGCGGCCGTGCGCGCCGGGGACGCCGAGGAACTGCGCCTGCACGCCCACACGCTCAAGTCCACGGCGGCGGCCATGGGCGCGGGCGAATGCCTGCAACTGGCCAGGGAACTGGAAAACGCGGCCGCCGATCCGGCCACGGAGCCGGCGGCGCTGGTCGATCTGCTGGCGCGGCTGCGCCAGGCCAGGGGACGGGCGGCGGACGCCGCCCGCGAAACCTTGACGCCCCGCGTTCAAGGTGAGAAAAGATAACCTCCACGCCGCGCCGGCCAAGGCGGCGGCACAGGACGACAGACCATGCCCTTACTGCTCATCGCCGACGACTCCATGTTCCAGCGCTTCCAGGCGGCCAAGGTGGCCAAGGAGGCGGGGTTCGACGTCATCGAGGCCAAGGACGGCCTGGAATGCCTGCAGATGGCCAAGGAGCGCCTCCCCAGGGTCGTGCTGCTCGACCTCAACATGCCGGATCCGGGCGGGCTGGCCGTCATGGAAACGCTCTCCCGGGAGATGCCGGACATCGCCGTGGTGGTGGTGACGGCCGACATACAGGAGTCCACCCGCCGTCGCTGCCTGGAACTCGGCGCGGCCTGCTTCCTCAACAAGCCCGTGGACGCCCCTTCCCTGCGCGAGGCTCTGGAACCCTTTTCCCTTTAGGCCCGTAGGCTTGCGCCGTCGCGAAAAAGACATGCCCCTTTCCCCCCTGCAACTCGACATCCTCCAGGAACTCATCAACATCGGCGTGGGCCGTGCCGCCGGCATGCTCAACCAGATGGTCAACACCCACATCCAGCTCCAGGTGCCGGTATTGCGGGTGCTCAACCAGTCCGAGCTGGCCGAACTCTACGCCGGGCGTCCCCAGTCGGTCTTTTCCGCGGTGCAGTTGGGATTTTCCGGCGAATTCGCCGGAGTGAGCGCCCTGATCTTCCCGCCGGACTCCGCCTCCAAGCTCGTGGCCGTGGTGCTCGGCAAGGACGGGGACCTGGCCGACGACGAGGCCATGCGCCGGGGCACCCTCCAGGAAGTGGGCAACATCGTGCTCAACGGGGTCATGGGCTCCATCGCCAACATCCTGCGCGAACCCCTGCACTACACGCCCCCGGACTTCATCGAGGCCGACATCGCCGGCATCATCGGCCAGGACACGGGCATGATCCTCGTGGCCCGCACCCAGTTCAGCATGAAGGACCACCTCATCGAAGGCGAGGTGCTCATCATCTTCAGCCTCTCCTCCTTCGACTCCCTGCTCGCCGCCATCGACGCCCTGGCCGGCTCGTAAGGCTCCCGGCCACGCCTCGAGCCCGGAAGACGACGCGCTCCTGCCGTTACGCGGAAAAAAGCCCCACCAGCCGGTCGATGGCCCCGGGCCAGACCGTGTCCAGGGTCATGAGGCCGGTCAGCCCGATGAGCCCGGCCACCGTGGCCCAGGCCACTGTGTTGAAGACCGGGCCGTTGACGTAGGCCCCCATGAGCCGCTTGTCGTTGACGAGCAGCAGCATGAGGATGAGCACGAAGGGCAGCACCACGCCGTTGACGACCTGGGACACGTACATGACCGCCAGAAGCGGCATGCCCGGCACCAGGATGGTCAGCGCACCGACGGCGATGCTGAGGGTGAAAAGCCAGAAGAACTCCGGGGCCTTGCGGAAATCCTTGTCGATGCCGAGCTCCCAGCCCATGGCCTCGCAGATGTAGTAGGCGGTGGAGAGCGGCAGCACCCCGGCGGCGAAGAGCGAGGCGTTGACCAGACCCACGGCGAACAGCCAGGAAGCGTAGGCCCCGACCAGGGGTTCCAGGGCCCTTGCCGCGTCGGCGGCGGTCTCGACGCTGAGCCCCTGGCGGTGGATCGTGGCGGCGCAGGCCACCACGATGAAAAGCGCCACGGCCACGGCCAGGAAGCACCCTACCACCACGTCCACCCGCGTGTAGCCGTACTTCTCGGCCGTGATCCCCTTCTCCACCACGGCCGCCTGCTGGTAGAACTGCATCCACGGCGCGATGGTGGTGCCGACCAGGCCGATCATCATGGCCACGTAGGGGCCGTCGGCCCGGAACGTGGGCGTGACCGACGCCTTGGCCACCTCGAGCCAGGGCACGTCGGCGGTCACGGCCGCCAGGGGATAGGCCAGGTAGATCACGCAGGCGACCAAGAACACCCGCTCCACGATGCGGTACGAGCCCTTGACGATGAGCAGCCACACAAGCAGCGCCGCCAGGGGCACGGACACGAACTTGGAGACGCCGAAGATCTCCATGCCGGCGGCGATGCCGGCGAATTCCGAGATGGTGTTGCCGAGGTTGGTCAGAAAAAGCGCCACCATGATGTAGAAGGTGGTGCGCAGGCCGAAGGACTCGCGGATGAGGTCGGACAGGCCCTTGCCCGTGACCGCGCCCATGCGGGCGCACATTTCCTGGACCACCACCAGGGAGACGGTGGTGGGGATGAGCATCCACAGCAGCGAGTAGCCGTACTGGGCTCCGGCCAGGGAATAGGTGGTGATGCCGCCGGCGTCGTTGTCCACGTTGGCGGTGATGATGCCCGGCCCGAGCAGGGCCAGGAACATGAAGAAGCTCTTGCGCCAGGATTTCCTCTGCGGCGCGGCGGCGGCGGTCATGTCGGAACCTCGTATGGAAACGCCGGCCTACATGGCGGCGAAACGCTTCTTGGTGACGGATTCGGGCAAAAACATCTCCAGCACGTCGTCGGCCGGCACGATGCCGGCCATGTGCCCGGCGTCGTCCACCACCGGCACGGCGAGCAGGTTGTACTTGGCGATGAGCTCCATGACCTCCGACGGCGTGGCGTCCACGGAGACGGCCTTGAGCCCCACGGTCATGATCTCGGCCACCGGGGTCTTGGGCGGGGCGAGCAGCAGGCGCTTGAGGGTGACCACGCCAAGGGGCGTCTCGTCGCCCCGGATGACGTAGACGTAGTAGACGTTGTCGATCTCGGCCCCGACCAGCCGGATGTAGCTGATGGCCTCCTCGGCGGTCATGGCCGGGGGCACGAAGGCGAAGAGGTTGTTCATGAGGCCGCCGGCGGTGTCCTCCTCGTGCTCGAGAAGCTCCTGGACCATCTCGGCGTCCTCGGCGTCCATGAGGCCGAGCAGCTCCTGGGCCTTTTCCTCGGGCAGGTCGCCGAGCAGGTCGGCCGCGTCGTGGGGCTCCATCTCCTCCAGGATGTCCGAGGCCTGCTCGCTGTCCAGGCGGCTTATGACCTTGACCCCGAGTTCCGTGTCCAGCTCGCCCATGGTCTCGCCGAGCGTCTCGGGATCCAGGGAGCCGAGCACGGTGCCGGCCTCCTTGTGGGGCAGCTGGGCCAGGATCTCGGCGATGTCCGCCGGATGCATGTCGGTCAAGCGCTCGCGGGCCACGGTCAGGGTCAGGCGATCGGCGTTGGCGTCGAGCTGGGCCACGAAGCGCCAGTCGATCTCCCGGGAGGGCAGCTTCGCGCCGAAAAGGCCGGCCAGCCAGTTCCAGAAACGCAGCTGCCCGAGCCGGCGGGCCATGCCGCGAAGGCCCACGTCGGCGGCGGCCACGAGCAGGCTCGCCCCGCGCGTGGCCAGCTTGAGGTCGTTGACGCGCACCACCTTGGCCCCGTCCACGTCCACGATCTGCCGGTCCAGGATGTCGCGGCGAAGCCTGATGTCCGGCGCGTCCTCGGCCGGCTCCCCGGCCCGGCCCACGGCGTCGGGGTCGGCCGAGACCACGACCGGGGTGAACAGGTTGACCGCCCGCCAGGGAATGAAGCGCCGCTCCCCGGCGCTGCGGATGAAAAGCCCGGACACCACGGGCAGGGTCTCGCCCGGGACCAGGCGCAGATCGTCCAGCCGGCCCAGGGCCGCGCCGGACGGATCGATGACGGGACGCCCCAATACGGCGCTGACGTAGAGTTCGCTCATGGCCAAACCTCCCCGGAAACGGACGCCGCGGACGGCCGCAAGGGGCCGCGCCGGGCGTCCATGCCGGCTTGCGCCGCCGCCGTGGCGACGGGCGCGCATGGATCAAACGGAAAAACGCGGGTCAGGCGGCACTGACCGCCGCCTCGCCCCCCTAGACGGAGGGCGTTGTTCGCGATGAGGGAGGCTCGGGGGCGTGGGCCGTGCGCGCGCAGCGGTACCGGCGCGGACACGGCAAAAGGGCGGCCGCCGCATGGGCGCGGCAGGCTTCGGGACGGAGTCGCGAGGCGACGCTTTGGGACCGGATGAAGGGCGTTTTCATCGGGCGCCTCCTTTGCAGCCGCCGCCTGACCGGCGGGCTGGCGGAGGCGGCCCGGCTCCGCGTGGCGGAGGGGGACGTCGGCGCAGGCCTTGGGGCAGGGGCGCTATCTCAAGAGAATCTGCAAGAACACTTGGTTATTGCGACAACTACTGTACGGATCGTCCATTGTTTCCTCTAAAGGGTTTTCGTGGTGGTTCGGCTGTAAGCCCCTGCGCCGTCGTTGTCAACCGGACGGGCCGCACCGCGCCCCCTCCCGATGCCGGGAGCCCCAACAAAGGCGAGCGCCTCTTTTTCCGCGCCGCCCGGCGGCTGCCGGACGGGACGGGAAAAGAGGCGCGAGAAGCCGGAAGCGGCGGCGGACGCGACGACGGCCGGAGCCGGCCCGAAATCAGCCCGCCGCGCCGTAGGTGGTGGAGGCGGTGTTGCCGCCGGTGCCGCTGGAACTCGAGGAGGACGAATTCTCCTCTTCCAGGGCCTGGGCGTACTCGGTCTGCAGCTGGGCCAGTTCGGACTCGAGCTGCATCTTCTGGGCCTTCTTCTCTTCCTCGGGAAGGCTCTGGCTCTCGAGCTTCGAGATCTGCTGCTGGACTTGCTGGATCTGTTCCTTGATCTCGTCGGAGGTGGTCTCGGAATCGTCGTCGTCATCGTCGTCGTCGCTCGACGAGCCGCCCGAGGCGCTGCCGGCGGACATGCCCTGGGTCGAGGCCGCCTGGGACGTCTCCGTGGACGCCGTGGACGTGGCGGACGTTTCGCTCGACGTCTCGTCGGACGTCGTGGAGTCGGCCTCGTCGTCGGTCGTGTCCGTGTCGGACAGGACCGAAGTGGCGGCGGCGTTGGCGTTGCTGGCCGTGCCGGAGGTCGAGGATGCCGACAGGGCGTAGAGGCTCTTGGCCTCGTCGGAAATGGTCACGGTGTCGCCCGAGGCCGACGAGCTCGACGCGCTGGAGGAACTCGTCGCACTTGTCGAGGACACGCTGAAGGAACCCAAGGTCGAGGTCGTGTCGGTATAGAGGGAAAGGCCGCTGATGGCTGCCATGGCAACCTCCTTGTGTTTTGCCTCCTATCGGAGCTCCCTCACGAATATTTAGGGTAGTTTCTATAATAATATTTTTTTATTTTCTCGCATCGACACTGTATCCGAAAAAAAATCCGCTCGTCCAACCACGCAACGCCCAGAAGATCATCCAGATTTGTACCGTAAAATCATGCAATTTCCCATCTTCTGAAGTAAAACCCTCCCCTCTTCTGCGACCGAGCAGAAGCCTTCCTTGGGCAGACGTAAAAAACTCACCCCGGTTACACGGCAAGAACAGTCGCCGTTCGTGCTCATTTTTCGAAGCGCCGAGAAAAGATGCGTCCACGACGCCGGGAAAGGAAGGGGGCGAAAGGATCTGGCCGCGTTAACCAAGGATTTCAGGGAGTCAGGCGGCAGAAGACGCCACCGCGGCCAGGGGCCCCTCCGGCCGATGCCGGTGGAAGGCGTCCGCCGCGCGCGAAGAACGCACCGGAACCTCGCGACAACGCGCAGGGATGCGGCGCTGGCCTGGCCGCGAAGAAAAGGCGGGGCTCCGCGAAGGCGCATGCCGCAACGGACGCGGGCGGCGAGCCGAACAGCGTCCCCCTTTCGGGCAGGCCGTCGCGGACGTGCCGTTTTCGCCTGAAGCGGGCGAGCGGCCCGACGGGGACGGCCGGTGACGACGCCTCGTGCATTTCCGGCTCAAGGACGCAGCAACCGAGCCATGCGTCCAATTTTATGACATTTTGTAAAGTTGACTCCCGCAAAGCAGGCTGCCACGAGAGAACACGCTTGGCAAAGGCTGCCCCGCCCAGGCGCGGGCGACATCGAACCGACACTGACTCCACCCGGGGCCTCACATGCCGCAACGTTCCATCTTCCTTCGCTTGAGCATGGCTTGCCTTCTCTGCCTGCTTTCCGCCTGCGCCGCCGCCAACAACAGCGCCGGCCCCGTCCCTGCCGTCTCCGGAGAGGGCTTCGTGCAGACGATCTGGAAAAACGAAGCGTCCTTGACCGGAGACAGCATCTATCTCGTGCCGCTGACGACGGCTTCAAAGGATTTCTTCGACCGGCACAAGGACGACTACTACATAGACGAGAAGCTCTTGACCGGCTTGCCCGGGACAATTTCCACTTCCATCGGGCCGGGGAACAAATACACCTTCAAGCAGGTCCCGCCCGGCAGCTACTTCATCTACTGGCAATTCTCCCATGACAAAATACGAAATCCTCTCGACAACAGCGATTCGAACGCGTTCGAACTCATCACGCTTTCCCCGGACCGCCGAGCAATCCGTTTCCCTGACCTGAAATAGCCGCGCTGTCGCGACAAGAGGCTCTTCGCGCGCCAGGCGCGTGGCCTTGCCGCGCGGCGTCTTGACGTGTCGGCTTCACCGGGAACCGCGATTCGGGAACGGCGGCGCTCCTGGCGCTTCCGGGACTTCCCGCTTCCGCCGCCGGCTCCGCTTCGAAGCCGGCCCGGGCCAGGGCCGCACCCTGGGGAAGCATCGCGGGGACGACGCGTCGCCATGCGCTTCCCGACAATGGCCCGTGCCGCCTCCCCGAAGAAGCACGACCGCGTTTTTCAGAACAACATTGACGACAACACATGTCGTCCCGTGCGCGCGCTTGCGCGCCTTGCGCGGACGCGACGCTAGAGAGGCGTCGCCCCCGCCCCGGGGCAGGCGCAGCCGCCGGAGCCGCCCAGGAGCCGGCCGGCGGCTTCCTTGTCCAGGGGGCGCGAAAACATGAAGCCCTGGGCCTTGTCGCAGGCGGCCCGGCGCAGGCGGTCGAGCTGTTCCTCGCGCTCCACGCCCTCGGCGATGACCGTGAGCCCCAGGCTTCTGGCCAGGGAGATGATGGACTTGACGATTTCCTGGCTCTCGCCGTCGCAGTCCGCGCCGCTGATGAACGAGCGGTCGATCTTCAGGTGGTCGATGGGCAGCTGGCGCAGGTAGGACAGGGAAGAATAGCCCGTGCCGAAGTCGTCGATGGCGATCTTGACCCCGAGGGCCTTGAGCCGGGAAAGCTCCTTGGCCGTGTGACGGGCGTCGTGCATGAGCACGGATTCGGTGATCTCGAGCTTGAGGCACTCCGGGGGCAGCCCGGTTTCGGCGAGCACCTGCGCCACGTGCTCGACCAGCCCGTCCTTGACGAACTGGCGGCAGGACACGTTGACGCTGACCGAAAGCGCCTCCGTCCCGGGCAGTTCCATCTGCCACTGGCGCAGCTGCCGGCAGGCCTCGGCGATGACGAAGCGCCCGAGCGGCAAAATGAGCCCGGTCTCCTCGGCCAGAGGGATGAACTGCACCGGCGGCACCAGGCCGCGCGACGGATGGTCCCAGCGCACCAGGGCCTCGAAACCCTCGATGCGGCCGTTTTGCACGTCCACGATGGGCTGGTAGTGGAGCAGGAGCTCCCCGACCTCCAGGGCCTGGCGCAGGTCGGCCTCGAGGCTTACGGCCTCCAGGATCTCCTGGTGCATCTTGCGGTCGAAGACCATGGACGGCCGGCCCTGCTCCTTGGCCCGGTACATGGCGATGTCCGCGTCGCGCAGGATGTCCTCGGCCGTGGCGTAGTCCCGGGTGCGCAGCACGATGCCGATGCTCGCCCCGGGCGTGACCGTGGAGCCGCACAGGGCAAACGGCTGGGCCAGGACCGCGCCGATGCGCTCCACCACGGCCATGACTTCCCTTTTGGACTTGAGCTCCTCCAGGATGACGGCGAATTCGTCCCCGCCGAGCCTGGCCACCGTGTCCATGCCCCGCACGCAGCGCCCGAGCCGCCCCGCCACCTCCACCAGCAGCGCGTCCCCGGCCTGGTGGCCCAGGGTGTCGTTTATGCCCTTGAACTTGTTGAGGTCGATCATGAGCACGGCGTACTGGTAGTCGCTGCGCCTGGCGGCGCGGGTCAGCGCCCGCTCCAGCCGGTCGGCGAAGAGGCTGCGGTTGGGCAGGCCGGTCAGGGCGTCGTGGAAGGCCTGGTGGGTGATCTGCTCCTCGAAGGCCTTGCGCTCGGAAATGTCCTGGTAGATGTAGACGATGCCCTGGATCTCCCCCTTGATGACGATGGGGAAGCCGATCATGGACACGGGGATGAGGCGGCCGTCCTTGTGGCGGCGCGCGGTCTCGCGCACCACGGACTTGCCCGACAGGATGGCCCCGCGCACGTTTTCGCATTCCGTGAGCAGGTGGTCGGGCACGATGAAGGCGCGCATGCCGAAGCCCTTGATGTCCGTCGCCCGAAAGCCGAACAGGCTCTCGAAGGCGGCGTTGGCGTCCACGATGTTGCGGTGCATGTCGATGAGCGAAATGGCCTGGGGCGAATTGGCGAAAAGCTGGGTGAAGTAGGCGCGCTGGGCGGCCAGGGCCTCCTCGGCCCGCCGGCGGTCGGTGACGTCCACCACCGTGCCCTCGTAGTAGAGGGGCCGGCCGTCGGCGTCGCGCACCACCCGGGCGTTTTCCGAGATCCAGATGACCGAGCCGTCCTTCTTGCGGATCGCGGACTCGAAGTCGCGCACCTGGTCGCGGGCGGCCAGCTCCCGCACGAAGTCGTCGCGGCGGACGGGGTCGACGTAGAGCTGGTTCTTGATGTCCCGGAAGTGCTCGGTCATCTCGGCCACGGAGTCGAAGCCGTAGATGCGGGCCAGGGTGCCGTTGACCTCCAGGTAGCGGCCCTCGGGCGTGGTCTGGAAGATGCCCTCCACGGCGTTCTCGAAGATGGAACGGTACTTGCGCTCGGCGGCGCGCAGCTGCTGCTCGGCGCGGCGGCGGCCGGAGATGTCGCGAAAGAGCATGCAGGTCACGGGCCGGCCGGCCCAGGCCCCCACCACGAACTGGGAGACGCTCACGTCCACGACCTCGCCCTCGGCGGCGCTCCAGCGGGTCTGGCGCAAAAAGGCCGCTCCCGAAAGGCTCCAGACCTCGCCTTCCTCGCCCGCGCGGCTCTCCACGGGCCGCACCACCTCGCGCAGGTCCGCGCCCGCGACTTCCGAGGCCTCCAGGCCGAAGAGCGCCTCGAAGGCGGCGTTGACGGCCAGCACGCGCCCGTCGGCGTCGCGCAGCACGGCCGCGTTGGGGGAGTGGAGGAACACGCGACGGAAGGCGTCGTCCGGGACTTCGGAAAGGGGCCCCTGGGAATGCATGGCCATACGTATTGTCGCCTCGGGGAAAGATGTCGGGTGTTTTGCAGCATGGGCGAAGAATTGTCAACATACTGAAATAAATGGCGAAACAAGAAAATTTCGTGATATTGTTACTTTTTTGTCAACAATGGCGGCAAGTTGGCCGACCGGCAGCCCCCCGGGCCTGGAAACGGGAGAAAGGTCGTTGACGGACGAAAATCCGGGCGTATAGTGGGAACAATGCGGGAACCTCTTCCCGTGAGGGAGGCGGCCCGCCGCCGCGTTCGATCCGGCGCGGCGAAACAGAAAGGAGGCCGTATGAACATCCGACGCATCGTTGCGATGCTTTCCTTCGCTTTCCTGCCTGTGCTGTTCCTTGCCTTCGCCACCGCCGCCCAGGCCCAGACGCCCGAGGCCGCGGTCAAAAGCTCCCAGCAAAAGGCCATCCTGGCCGAGGCCTGGACATTGACGCCCCAACGCACGGCCAAGGCCGGCTTCACCGGCCTGCCGCTTCGCAACTGCGAGGGCATCTACTGCGGCAAGCTGGCCGAGATGCCCCTCGGCGCCCAGATCGACATCCTGGTCGACGACCGCGAGGGTTGGGCCCTGGCGCACGTGCCGAGCCTCAACCTCTACGGCTGGGTCAACACCAACAACATCTACTGATCCGCGACACGCTCCCGAGGGCCGGTCGGTCGCCGCGCGCGCCGGCCGGCCTTTGTTTCGCCCCCGGCCTCATTTGACCCTTCGGCGGATTTGGCCTATTTTTTCGGTTTCTCGCGGCCCTTTGGCCGCCGCCACTTTTCCACCCACGAGGTCCAGCCATGACCGCACCCGAAGCGGACGAAAAGGACAAATCCGGCCCGACCCCGGGCCGTGACTTCATCCGCCAGATCATCGACGAGGACATACGGACCGGCAAATGGGCCGGCCGCGTCCATACCCGCTTCCCGCCCGAGCCCAACGGCTACCTGCACATCGGCCACGCCAAGTCCATCTGCCTCAACTTCGGCCTGGCCCGCGATTTCGGCGGCCGGTGCAACCTGCGCTTCGACGACACCAATCCGGCCAAGGAAGAGGTGGAATACGTCGACTCCATCCAGGCGGACGTGCGCTGGCTGGGCTTTTCCTGGGACGACCGGCTCTTTTACGCCTCGGACTATTTCGAGAAGCTCTACGCCTTCGCCGAGACGCTCATCGAAAAGGGCCTGGCCTACGTGGACGACCTGACCCAGGAGGAGATCCGGGCCCATCGCGGCACGCTGACCGAGCCCGGCAAGGACAGCCCCTGGCGGGGCCGCCCGGCGGCCGAGAACCTGGACCTTTTCCGCCGCATGCGCGCCGGCGAGTTCCCGGACGGGGCCAAGGTGCTGCGGGCGAAGATCGACATGCAAAGCCCCAACGTGGTCCTGCGCGACCCGGTGCTCTACCGCATCAAGCACGTGGAGCACCACCGCACGGGCGACGCCTGGTGCATCTACCCCATGTACGACTACACCCACTGCATCTCCGACGCCCTGGAGGGCATCACCCACTCCATCTGCTCCCTGGAGTTCGAAAACAACCGGCCGCTCTACGACTGGGTCCTCGACAACCTGCCCGTGCCCTGCCACCCGCAGCAGATCGAGTTCGCCCGCCTCAACCTCTCCTACACGGTCTTAAGCAAGCGCAAGCTCATCCAGCTCGTCACGGAAAAGGTCGTGTCCGGCTGGGACGACCCGCGCCTGCCCACCATCAGCGGCATCCGCCGCCGGGGCTACACCCCGGAGGCCATCCGCGACTTCTGCGAGCGCATCGGCATCTCCAAGGCCGAGAACATGGTGGACGTGGCCCTGCTCGAGCACTGCCTGCGCGAGGACCTCAACCGCCGGGCCAAGCGGGTCATGGGCGTGCTGCGGCCGCTTAAAGTCGTCATCGAGAACTACCCCGAGGGCCGGGTGGAGGAGATCGACTTCCCCTACCATCCCGAGGACGCCTCCCTGGGCTCGCGCAAGGTGCCCTTTTCGCGCGAGCTCTACATCGAGCGCGACGACTTCATGGAGACGCCGGCCAAGAAGTGGTTCCGCCTGGCCCCCGGGGCCGAGGTGCGGCTGCGCTACGCCTACTACGTGACCTGCACCGAGGTGGTGAAGGACCCGGCCACGGGCGAGGTGGTCGAGCTGCGCTGCGTCCACGACCCGGCCACCAAGGGCGGCTGGTCGAACGACGGCCGCAAGGTCAAGGGCACGCTGCACTGGGTGTCGGCGGCCCATGCCGTGCCGGCCGAGGTGCGCCTCTACGACCGCCTCTTCACCAAGGAAAACCCGGCCGAGGGCAAGGGCGACTTCCTGGCCTGCCTCAACCCGGCCTCCCTGGAGATCGTCGCCGAGGCGCT
Source organism: Pseudomonadota bacterium (assembly GCA_023390395.1). GTDB lineage: Bacteria > Desulfobacterota > Desulfovibrionia > Desulfovibrionales > Desulfovibrionaceae > Solidesulfovibrio. The sequence goes on from JAEWCY010000099.1 coordinate 20,674, forward strand.
GGTCGAGCCGAGCCTGGCGGCCCTGCCCGTGGGCGAGAACGTCCAGTTCGAGCGCCTGGGCTACTTCTGCGTGGACAAGGATTCCACGGCCGAAAAGCGGGTGTTCAACCGCTCCGTGGCCCTCAAGGACTCCTGGGCCAAGGCGGCCGGCCGCTAGCGACGCGTCCCCCGAAAGCACGGCGGCTTTTTCGGGAAGGGCAGTCCTCTCGGCATATTTCCCGGCAACGCCGGCGCTTTCCCTCCCGGGAGGCGCGCCGCCCGCCGAGACGCCGCCGGTCAAAGGTTTTGTACGCGCCCGCAGGGAGGTCGGCTCCCTGCGGG
>JAEWCY010000134.1 GCA_023390395.1 Pseudomonadota bacterium
CTTTTGACGGTCGCCGTCCCATGGACGTATACCGGGATGGCCACTCGGCTTCAAAGGCGGCATGAGCACTAACCGGACTATAGCTTAACTGCACCGCAAACCTGTCCAACCAATCCGGACCACCTCATTGTTGCCCATCTTGGCCGTGATGTCCGGGGCGGAAGCACCATAGCCGGCTTGCGCCAGGGCATTTTGCACTTCGCCCGAAGTAGCGCTCGGGTTCGTCTTCAGAACGTCGTTGAGGGCGTTCCTGGAGCCGCTCTCGTAGGCCATATCCTGCAACCGCTGATCGTACAGCGCGGACAGGGCGTTTTCCTTCTTGATTTCTCCAAGGTCCAGTTGGTCGATTTTGACCGGGGTTGGAGTCTGGAAATAAGCCATTGTGGTTCTCCTTGTGGATCTCTAAGCCTGAGTGCGGGGGGATTCGGGGAAGAGCTCGGGCAAGGTGTCGGCCTGCCCGCGGGCAAGACCCGCGATACGCAGGGTAAGCGCCTGGTCCTCGCCGGTCAGGGTCGCGGCCTCGGCTTCCAGCTTCGCCACGTAGGCGGCCAAGGCCTCCTCATGGGGAAGGCTCGGATCGTAGCCGCCTTGCACCATCAGTTCGCGCAGCCGGGCGTGAAGCTCCTCATCGCTCATCGCCTGGACGCGAGTCCGCAGGTTGTCCGGGTCGCCCAAACGCTCCACAAGGCGCTCCACGCGATTTTGCAGGTGCTTACTCATGGCACACCTCCAACCCCTCGGGGAGAGTCTTGCAATGTTCCTTGGCGGCCTTCAGACGCTCGGCCAGGCCGCCCACCAACTTCGAGCGCGGACGCTGGAGATGGGCGATAACTGCCGCCTCCGTCGCGTCCTCGGGCCTTCTGGTCCCGGCGGCTACCTCTTGGGCAAAGAGGCGACACAGAGCGCGGACCAGGCGGGGACGGCGAGCCTCCACAGTCTGGTTGTCCTGCTGCGCGTTCGCTTCCAATCTTCCAAGGCGCTTATGTAAACCGTTCATGCCCATGTCCTCCCTAGGCCACTTCGGCCGGTTCCGCGTCCTGCCAGCCAAGAACCAGGATGCCCCGGCCGCAATCCTGGGGATGCTCCACCATGTGCCGGGCTTCGGCCTGTTCGGGTGTTTCGCCTTCGCTGCGCCAAACCAGGACAGTGCCCTGCTTCCGCGACTGCTCCAATCTGTCGATTCTGCTTCCGAGTTTCATTTCTCAAGCTCCTTTGTTGGTGGCCTCAAGGGCGGCCACCCGTTTTTCAATGTCCGCAAGCTCCACGGCCTTCCTGTGCGCTTCGACCAGCCCGGCCACGGCCTGGGCTTCGCTCGGGGTCAACTCGCCTCGGGCCACAGCCTCCAGGACGGCGGCGGTCACGGCGGGGATGTCGGCGACGGACTCGACCTTCGGCAGGACCAGCGAAACCGGTGCATCCCGTTTGGCCGGGCAAAGTCGGTCGAGGATCGCCCGTAGCACCGGGCCATCCCCGGACAGGGCAAGCTCGATTGCTTTTTCTGCGATCTCCTTGCCCCGGGAATCGAGGAGAGCCTGAATCATCCGGGTGGCGTGATTCTTCGCACCCTTGGGTTTGCCGGCGGGATTTCCGCTTTGACCGGGCTGGAAGAGGTGCTTTTTCTGTTTCTGGTCTGAATTTCCAGACATGGGCTTCGCCTCCTACGCCGCCACGCCTTTTGCCGAGGCCTGGGCTTTGGTCATCATCTTCATGCGTTCCTCGATTTCGCGGGCATACTTCGCCAGAAGCCAGAAGGTTGTGTATTCCGCGCCGGCCCGGTCCCCGCAGAAGAGGAAGGGCACGGCATAGCGCACCTGGAACGTAAGGACCGACTGAAGGACGGCGTGCGGTTTCATCTCCGACCGGTAGAGCCCATCCGCCACGTCGCGCATGGACGCCTCGACCACCACGGCCTTGAGGTCATAGGCAGACAGGCGGCGAAGTTCCTTCTCGAAGCGTTCACGGTTCGCCCCCATGAGGCAGCCCACCAAGTCGCCAAGTTCCTTGCGCTCAATGCCCACGCGATCCTCGAAGCCAGGCAGGGAGTAATCTGCGGTCGGCAGGGCGGCGCGTTCCACTTCGGCTTCGTACTTGGCGAAAGGGAAGGGACGTTGCTCCCGGGTGTCAGCGATGATCCGCATAGGCCCTCCGACGGCGGGGCTTGAAGCCGCTCTTCTTGGCGCTCAGTGCGCGTTCCATCCGCTCGAGCTCCCGGATAGCCTCGGCCTCGAGCTCGGTGTCGGACAGCGGCGGCTTGTGCACGGGACGAGCCTTGGCGTCATTTATTTCAATCCTGGGCATGGTATTCCCTCTCAGGTGGAAAACGCAGATTTCGTGCATCGTGGGTTTTGTTGGTTTCGTGGGTTTTCTACATCCACTCATAGTATTTTCGCAGACACTTACTCCCTGCGAAATTTCCCGCGTTAGATATAAAAAACCCATGAAACCCATAAAACCCACTACTCACCTCCGGGCAGCATCTTCCATTGAGCCGTCCCGGAGACAGAACCATACTGAGTCAGCTTCAAGCCGTTCACGATCCGCCCCGCCTGCCGGCGCAACCACCACCCCAAGCGACGGGTATTGATGGCCCGGCCTTCCCCGGCGATGTCGTGCAGGACTTCAGCAAGCGGGCAGTCGTCTTCCTCGCCAGCTTTGACGATCTCCTTGACCGTCCGGGGGGTCCGGCCAAAGCGGTCCCACCAAGCGGCAACCAGGGCGCGCAGCATGGCGGCCTCGGGGTCGTCTTCCATGACTGCGGCGCGGCTCTCGCAAGGATCGGCGGCCCCGGCCCAAACCATGGCGGCACGGACCATAGCCGACCACCGCTCAAAGCTCCCAAACGGCGCGAGGTTGAGGCCCGGCTGGCCGGCGGCGACATAGGCCCGCATGACGGTCAGGGCGGCGGCCACATACTCGGCCCGGCGCTCCATGGCCCTGGCCACGGGGTCGAAGGCAAAGCTCCGCTCCTCCGGGCGTTCAAGGCCGGGGTCAAGGCGGCACAGGACAGCCCGACGCGAGAGGTCGCCCGCCAAGCTCAGGTTGTTGCCGTTGGCGCTCCAAAGGGCCGTGTTGGGGATTTCCACCTGAGAGGATGCCCCCAGGGGCCGCACCTTCACGGCCTCGGAAGTCGTAGCTTGACACAGGAGGTCCGACCGAAGGTTGCCATTGATGTTGTCCAGGCTCACAAGCGCGTCCCCGGACAGGAGGCAGCCAATAAGGCGCTTTTCAAGCTCGGCATGGTCGGAGGTGGCCGAGAGGACAGCCGACCGCCGGCCCGTGGCGATGACAGCGGCGATGTCGAGAAGCGTGCTCTTGCCCGATCCGCGAACCGGGGCCGTGATGGCGAAGACGGGCACAGAGGCCAGGGCAGGCCGGGCAACTGCCGTCAGGATGAGCGCCAGGGCCACGGAACAATCGAGCGGTTCCACGAAGGCAAAGCCGGCCAGCAAGTCCGCCAGGGCATCAAGCGAGGCACGGGCCTCGACCAGCCCGGGCGCGTCCGGGACCTCGACGTGTAGCCCATGAGCCATGAAATAGCCGCTGGCAGCGTCATAGCCCGGGACCAGGAGCAACGAACCATCGGCCCTCATGGTCGGGCAGGCGACAACACCCCGCAGCGGCGGCACGGGCCACAGGCCGGCGCGGGCCTGGATGGTTTCGGCCAATTCCTTGGGCGGGTTCGCCGGGAGCCATTTGTCTTTCCTGACGTTGAACTTCTCGAAGCTGGCAGATCGGCCGAGCACGTCTAGTAGGAACGCCTTTTGCGCTTCCATGATGACCACGGCCCCGGCCGGGCGGGAAACACCGTCCGACATGGCGGATGCCGGTAGGGTCGCCACACGCACAAGCTGGCCGCCTCGCTGAAAGGTCCGGTATTCGGTTGGCAAGTCGGGTCGGGCAAGCATGGCTTCGCAGGCGTCCACAGCCTCGCTCATAGCCCCGTTGATGAGGCGGATGGGCTTTCCCTTGTCCTGAGTCCCCCCGGCCATTTCCTGGTCGCTTGGGGCCTCTGCGGACGGTTCCCATGCCGGCGCGGCCTTCACCATCTCCAAGAGGCTTTGCCGCGTCCCTCCTGCGGCCAGCCAGTCGGACACGTCGCCCTTGGGCGGCAGGCCGGGCAATTCAATGACCTTGACCACCTCGGCCAGGCTGTGAAGCTGTCGGGCCACGTCGCGGGCGTGCTTGCGGCCGGGGTCGTCGTTGTCGGGCAGGATGCACACGCGCTTGCCGGCAAAGTGGCAGTTGTACTCGGCCCGCCATTTCCCCGCGCCTTGGGCGTTGCAGGTCGCAGCCAGGCCAAGAACGGCCAGGGCCTCGGCGTCCTTCTCGCCTTCGACGATGAAGACGGCCTTTGCCTGGATGATCTTCGGCAGGCGGTAAGGCACGAGCTCGATACCCTTGACCGAGTTGATCCACCCGCCGTTCCCGTCCGGGCGGCGTTGCGTGAAGTTTTTCGGCTCCCAGCGCGTCACCTGGAAGACCAACTTGCCGTCAGGGCCCAGGTAGTCATAGGCGGCGGCGACGCGGCGGCGGTTGTTCCTGGCGGGCTTATCCACCTCAAGGCCGAGGTCCCGGGCCAGTTCGCGGGCAGCTTCGCCTTGCTTGATGCCCCGGATAGCGGCCCACAGGGAAATCGGGTCGCCCCCCTTGGCATCGGTCGCAAAGTCGCCCCAGGCTCCCGTTTCCAAGTTCACGGAGCAGGATCGGCCCTGGCCACCTTCGAGAGAGGCGCAGACGTATTCCCCGGCTTCGGCGCGCCCACTGGGTAACCAGCGGGACAAGAGGTCCCCCAGGCGCGGGAGGGCGGCGGCGTTGATGGATTTGAAGTCGATCACGCCCGTTCCCCCTGCCGCTCTCGCAACATCTCGGCCGCCTGATCCAAGGTGTCGATCCACAGCGACAATCGACGGCTCCATGGCCAGCCCAGGGACGCCAAGCCGGCAAGCAGGAGATTGCGGCCGAACAGTAACCCAGTGATCCGAATGCGGTTCGTGTTCATGCCGCCACCCCCTTGAGCAGGTAGCGGGCTACCCGGTGCGGGTTCCCTTCGCTGGTGATGTCCGTGTCCCAGGCCGTCACGATGTTGTGTCCAAGCTGGCGAAGCTCCATGACCCTGGCGGCAGGATGGAGAACATCCAGAAGTCGGCGCGCCTCCAAGGTTGTCAGATGGCCTTTGCGAAGTGCGGCGAGAAGCCGGGCACGTTGAGAGCTTGCCGAGTTGACGGCGGCGTCTGGGGATGGCAGGAAGGACTTGTTGCTTGCCTCAAATTCCGCGCCCCTTCGGTCTGCCAGGACCTGGGGGCGCACTGTTTTGGCGTTCACTGTATTGCCCCCTCGTCGGCCAACGTGCACCGCAGCAAGTTGAGGGCGTCGCCGTAAGCGGCCTCCAGTACCGAGAGAATCATTTCCTCGAGCTTGATGGCTCTCAGGTTTTCGGCTTCCCGGGCGTACTCCAGACGCTTCAAGGACTCCTGACGGCCGACCAGCAGGGGGTTGAGGTGGTAGAGGACCAGGGCCTCAACGACGGCGCGGGAGGTGACAGATGGGGTGGAAGGGTTAAGCGGCATAGTTGGCCCCTTCACCGCTCGCCACGCGATTGACTAGGTCGTCAACAACAGACTCAGGCCATGCCACAGCACGGCCACCAGGGAGACGGATAGGGGCCGGGAGCTTACCGGCCTTGATCAGGTCGTAAACGCGGCTTTTTTTGTAGCCGATCCGGGTAAGAAACTCGGGGAGGCGAACGAGACGTTCAGGCTTTGAAGAAGCGGAATCGGTCTGCATCTGGACATTCTCCCGTTGTGGTTGGGAGTGGCCGCCCTCCACGGGGCGAATGTCCATTTTTGACCAGAGCGGCCCAAAAAAATCACAAGGAGAGAATTAACTATTTTCGGGCACAAAAAAGTTCATGCCGGTATTACCTCCATGATCATTGACCCAAGTCCTGCAGACCTCGCCTTATCATGTTCAACTTGCAGGAAAAAGTTCATGATAAAACGGTAGAATGGCCCTGTATATTCACCCGAAATCCTATCGACGTGACAGCCTCGCCCATGCCCTCCCGCCGCAAGGTAGATAGGATGGAGCAAAAGAATTGCACAGCGAGAGGCATTGTCTTTGTCCCGTCCAGGAGAACCCTTTTTCGCCACCTCCTCCAGAGCTATTTTACGCCACTGCTGGAGATATGTGTGAATGTAACGCTCATTTGGGTTATCCTTCCATGGGCGAGAATTAAACCACAAATCACGGTCAATAGGCTTAATCAATTCGAGGGATTGAGCATCAACAACATGCGGTGAGCACTCAAGGATGGGGAGAAGAGTATCTATTGCAGCTGCTATGTCTTTCAAGCGTTTCTTAACCTCTGACGTGGGAGGAGCTTCCTGGAAGGATTTTCTATCCTCATATTCGCAGACAACCTCTTTGATGTCGCGTTTTAGATCGTTGTTAAACGATAGACTGCATTCGCGTTCTAGTGCGTCGAAGTCAAGATTGACACTTTCTATCCGCTCCAAAGTCAGGCTATAGACTTTGCCTAGCCGCATATATGGATTCATCTCTGCCATCCCTTTGCTAAATTCCTTGATCGGAATAGATGCATCCCTCCAGGATAATGATATTTAGGCGTTACAACATGGCGACTAAATATCAACTACTCGCCTGCCGTGGCGTGAAGCGGCGTCACCTTCGCTCCAGCCTTGATTTTCTCTAGGTAGTCGGCCCACGCCTGCATCATCCGGCGGCGCTCGGGCAGGTGTTCCGCGAAATTGTAGGCTGCACGGACGGCATTTCGTTCACCATGGGCAAGCTGGCGCTCGATGGCATCCCGGTTCCATCCCTGTTCATTGAGTAGAGTTGAGGCCATGGAGCGGAAGCCATGGCCAGTCATTTCGTCTTTGGTGTAGCCCATGCGACGCAGCGCGGCTAAAACGGTGTTTTCGGACATGGGGCGCACCAAGGTCCGGATTGATGGGAACACGTAGTGCCCGGCTCCGGTCAGGGGATGCAGTTCCCGCAGGATGACTATTGCTTGCCGGGAAAGAGGGACAATGTGTTGTTCCCGCATCTTCATCTTCTCGGCAGGGATGCGCCATTCGGCCTTGTCTAGGTCGATTTCCGACCACTCGGCATGGCGCAGTTCACCGGGGCGCACAAAGACAAGCGGGGCAAGACGCAAGGCGCAGCAGGCCACCATAGAGCCCTCGTAGCCGTCTATGGCCCGCAGGAGTTGCGCCACGGCCTTGGGGTCCGTGATGCTGGCGTGGTGCTTCTCCCTGGCAGGGGGCAATGATCCACGCAGGTCGGCGGCAATGTCCCGGTCAGCCTGTCCCGTGGCGATGGCATAGCGGAAGATTTGACCGCACATTTGCAGGATGCGGCGGGCGCTTTCCACGGCTCCGCGTCCTTCGATGAGGCGGACTGCGGCCAACAGTTCGGGGGCGGTAATGTCGCGGATGGGACGGGGGCCAAGAGAAGGAAAGACGTTCTTTTCAAGCCGCTGGATCACGTCCAGGGAGTGGGAGGGCGACCACTTGGGCTTGAAGCGTTCGTACCACTCCCGGGCCACATGCTCGAATGTCAGGGCCTCGGCCGCCGCTTCGGCCTTTTCTTCTTTTCTAGCGGCACTCGGGTCAATGCCCTTGGCAATGAGCTTTCGCGCTTCGTCGCGGCGTTCCCTGGCCTCCTTGAGGGACACGTCAGGATAGACGCCGAGGGAGAGCATGTTTTCCTTACCCTGGAACGTGTAGCGCAGACGCCACCACTTCCCGCCTTTCGGGCTGATCTCAAGGTAAAGACCGCGTTCGTCGCGCAAGCGCACGGTCTTCTGGCTGGGCTTGGCATTCCTGACGACAAGATCGGTAAGAGGCATGAGACCTCCATCCAGGCAGGGCTTAGGTTTTGACGGTTACCCGTTTCCCTTAAACGCCTACCCGGATAGCTACCCGCCTGTTACCCGGATGTCAACGGACTGAAATGGACGAAACCGGACCACGTTTTCTCGGTTTCTATGCTGATTTTCTTGATTTTTTGGATTGTATCGGACTTGGTTGGATCGTCATTTGGCGGAGGGAGAGGGATTCGAACCCCCGGACGGGTCGCCCCGTCAATGGTTTTCAAGACCACCGCCTTAAACCGCTCGGCCATCCCTCCGTGCAAGCGCTACCTAAAGGGCTTTGCAGCCGGAGGCAACCTCGAAATCCACCGGCTCGCAACCCAGGATCTTGAGTTCCTTGTACAGCACCTCGGGTATCTCCAGAAAGGCCAGCCCCACGCCCGGGATCGCCCGGCGCTGGCCCCAGGGCTCGCGCCAGGCCACCCGCGCCCGCACCGGCTCGGGCGTCACGTCCGGAAACACCACCCAGGCCGGATCGCTCATGGCCCACTCCTCGGCGGTAAAGACGAAGCAGCCCAGATAGGAAATGTTCAGCGTGGCGGTGCGTTCGCCGCCGTCGCCCCTGGGCGGGGCGCGCCACAGCACCGCCGGCAGGTTGACGTCCACCCGCTCCCCGCGGCGCAGCCCCCGGGGCAGGAAGTCGCGGCAGGCGGCCACGAACACGGAAAGCCCGTCGCGGCTGCCCGGGCCGGCGTCCGTGCCCAGGGCGAAGATGGCGTCCGTGGCCGGATCGTGCTTGAGCCGCGCGGAAGGGTAGATTTCCGCCAGGGAATGCAGGAGCTTGCGGTCGATGTCCTTGGCGCGCACGATGGTGGGCACGTCGAAGAGCACGCCGTTGTAGCGGGTGTGGCGGGTAGCGGCCAGCAGCTCCTCCGAGCTCCTGGCCACGTCGCATTCGGCTCCCAGCGCCGTCAGTTCCTGGAGAAACCGATCCTTGGCCCGTCCGTCGCGGACAACGAGCAACATCCGCATGGAAAACGCCCCAATACAGCTTTGATTCCCGGACGTCCGCCCCGTCCGCATGGCGCGCCGCCGTGTTCGCCGCGCCACGGGCCATGCCGTCGCGTCCCGATCGCCGCCTGTCGCCGCGCGGCCCTTGCCGCCTCCTCGCCGTCCGCGCCTGCGGATTTCGGGGGCAGGGTCACGAAAGCACTCTCTCCTCGGAAAAAGTCGCCCGCCCTGGGAACGCCCCCTAGCGGCGCTCCTCGATGAGCTTGCGGGCCCGCTCGGCCAGGGTGCCTACCTCGGGCTTGGTCACCTGGTCGTCGGCCCCGACCGAAAGTCCCTTGTGGTAGAGCTGGTCGTTGATCAGCGACGAAAAGAGCACCACGGGCAGCTCCTTGAGCACCGGGTCGTCCTTGATCTTGCGGCACAGGGTATGGCCGTCCATGGACGGCATTTCGATGTCGGACACGACCAGGTTGACGAGCCGGGAAAGGGGCACGCCGCTGTCGGCCGCCTCGGCCTTCCAGGCCAGCAGCCGGTCCCAGGCGTCCTGGCCGTTGATGTCTTGCAGGACCTCGAAGCCGTCCTTTTCCAGGTAGGTGGCGATGAGCCGCCGGATGGAGTTGGAGTCGTCCACCACGAGGGTCTTGTAGGCCGAACGCTGCGGCTCGGGGATGGCCGCCGCCTCTTTCTCCCGTTCGGTCTTCATGGCCAGGGCCGGGTTCAGGTCCCAGATGATCTGCTCCATGTCGAGCAGCAGCACGATGTGGTCCGGGAACTTCACCACGCCCGTGAAATTGTTGGCCGCAAACGAGGTCACGTAGCCGGACGGCGGCTCCACCTCGGACCAGCTGAGGCGATGGATGCGCGTGACGCCCGAGACCATGAAGGCGTTGATGACCTTGTTGAATTCCGAAACGATGACTTTGGTGTTCTCGTTGCGGTCCATGGGCTTGCCGAGCCACATGCTCAGGTCGATGAGCGGGATGACGCGGGAGCGCAGGTTGAAGGTGCCGATCACGCACGGATGCGGCGTCTGGGGCATGCCCGTGACCTTGGGCAGGCGGATGATCTCCAGCACCTTGGCCACGTTGACGCCGTAGTGGGCTCGATACGGCTTCACCCCCGGTTCGGTGGCCTCATCGATGTAGAATTCGATGATCTCGAGTTCGTTGGTCCCGGTTTCCAGCAGAATGTTGGTTTGCGCCATGGCTCCCTCGAATGACCGCTTGCCGTTTTCGCCTCAAAATGCCAAACCGCCCCGGTCGTAGCTTCGGACACGCCTCGCGCGGCAGAGCCCAAAGATATGCTTAGCCGCAAGCCGCCCGAGGCGCAAGCGCTTTGCACGGCCTTCGCCCCGACGGCTTTACAGCGCGCCGTTCCCTGGACTACATAGCCGCCGTTGCCCCGAAACGCCAAGCCCCCATCAGGCGAGCATACGATTTGAGCCTCCCCAAGACCGCCTATATCCTGCTGTGGTATCCGCTGCCCTCGGAGACCTTCATTTTCCGCGAAGTGGAAAACGCCAAGGCCGCCGGCATGCCGTTTTCCGTCTACGCCCTCTACGGCGAGGCCGCGAAGAACCTTTCCTCGCGCATGCGCCAGGCCGCTTCGGGCGTGACGCGCCTGGGGATGGCCGCCATCGGGCGCGTGCTGGTCGACATGGCCTGGTGGGCCCTGCGCCGCCCGGTGGAGACGGCCCGCATCCTGTCCGGCGTTCCGTTTCGGCGCTGGAGCTGCCTGGAGGTGGCCGGGGAGAACGTCTGGGCCATGTGCGCCGGCTTCACCCTGGCCCGCAGGTTCCTGGCCGACGGCATCCGCCGCATCCACGCCGGCTGGGCCAACGGTCCGGCCACGGCCGCCTGGGTGGCCTCGCGCCTGTCCGGCATCCCCTTTTCCTTTTCCGCGCGCGCCGGCGACA
>JAEWCY010000124.1 GCA_023390395.1 Pseudomonadota bacterium
GAAACCCCTTTTTTTCAAAAAAGGGGTTTCCCCCGCACTCTTTGCTCCCATGAAGCGTGACACGGGAACAGTGGCGGCGGTCAAGGCCAGGGCCAACATCGCCGAGATCGTGGGCCGGTACGTGAACCTGCGTCCCGTGGGCGGCCGGCTGGTCGGTCCGTGCCCATTTCACCAGGAGACCAAGGGTTCGTTCAACGTCCATCCCGACAAGGGCTTTTTTCATTGCTTCGGCTGCCAGGCCTCGGGGGACGTCATCGATTTCTACTGCCGCATCAACGGCCTGGAGTTCCGCGAGGGGCTCGAACGGCTGGCGGCGGAAGTGGGCGTGGACGTGGGCCAGGCCAGGCGCGACCCACGGGCCGCCCGGCAGCGCCAGGAGCGCGACGCCTGCCTGGCCATGCACGAGCTGGCGGACCGCTATTTCCGCCACGTGCTGGGGACCCCGGCCGGGGAGGCCGCCAGGAGCTACCTGGCCCGGCGCAAGGTCAGCCCGGAGATGATCGAGGCGTTTTCCCTGGGCGTGAGCCCGGCCGGCTGGCAGGGACTGGCCGACGTGCTGCGCTCGCGCGGGTTTTCCGAGGACATGGGCGTCCTGGCGGGGTTACTCAGCGCCGGGAAAAACGGCCGCGTCTGGGACCGGTTCCGCGACCGGCTCATGTTTCCCATCCGCGACGGCGGCGGGCGGGTCATCGCCTTCGGCGGGCGCACCATGGGCGACGGCGAGCCGAAGTATTTGAACAGCGCCGAGACGCCGATCTACACCAAGGGGCAGCACCTCTACGGCCTTTACGAGGCCAGGCCCCACATGGCCAAGTCGCGCCGGGCGCTGTTGACCGAGGGCTACCTCGACGTCATCACGCTGCACCAGTTCGGCTACGGCGACGCCTGCGGCGTGCTCGGCACGGCGCTGACCCCGGAGCAGGCCAAGCGCCTGTCCGGGTTCGCCTCGCGGGTGGACCTGGTCTTCGACGGCGACCCGCCCGGGCGCAAGGCGGCCTTGCGCTCGGCCCAGATGTTCCTGTCGCTCGGCGGCGGCTGCCGGGTGGTGCCGCTTCCCGACGGCGAGGACGTGGACAGCCTGCTCCACGCCGCCGGCCGCGACGGCTTCGAGGAATGCCTGGCCAGGGCCGAGGACGGGCTGACCTTTTGCCTGCGCGTGGTGCGCGGCACGTTTTCGCCCAAGGAGATCGCCGCCTGGGCCGTGGAGTTTTTAAACGGCCTGGGCGACGCGGCCCTTCGGGCGGTGTTCATCCCCCGGGTATCCTCGGGGTTGGGGCTGGCCGAGCGGGAGCTGCGCCAGTCCCTGGGCGAGGCCGAGGACCGGGGCCGGCGGCAGCCGGCGGCGACGCCCCCGCCCAGGCGGCAGCGGTCGCTCGAGATCGCCCCGCGCGACGCCGAGCTTCTGGCCTTCGCCATCCGCCGGGCCGACTACCGGCCGGCCCTGGCCGAGGCCGGGGCCGAGGCGGCGCTTTCGGGAGAAGCGGCCCGAGAATTTTTCGCCAAGCTCGTCGGCGAGGCGGCCGATGACTTGGAGTCGCGGCTGGACACGGCCCAATCCGCCTTCTGGGCCAAGGCGCTTCTGGAGCCCGTGGAAGGCGACGAGCAGGCCGCCGCCGTTTTCGAGGAAATTTGTTTTTTTCTCCGTCAGAGCAGGGAGGGCGACCGGCGGCGCGCCCTGACCGAGGCCATCCGCCGGGCGCAGGAACAGGGCGAGCACACGCAAGCCCTGCGGCTTTTGGGGGAACTACAGGCCCTTTCCGGGAGGGGAGATGAGTAATCTCAAGGAAATCCAGCAGATAAAAAGCCTCATCGTCAAGGGGAAGCAGAAAGGCTTCCTCACCTTCGACGAGGTCAACAAGGCCCTGCCTTCCGAGGTGAACAACCCCGAGCAGCTCGAAGAGGTCATCGCCATCTTCGACCAGCTCGACATCAACCTCGTGGACACGGACAAGGACGGGCGCAAGATCGAAGTGGCCAGCGCCGAGCCGGAAGATGCCCCGGACTCCGACCTGGAGCTGACCGAAAGCGAGGACACCCTCGACTATTCCTCGCGCAGCACCGACCCGGTGCGCATGTACCTGCGCGAGATGGGCGCGGTGCCCCTGCTCGACCGCGAGGGCGAGGTGGTCATCGCCAAGAAGATCGAAAACGGCGAGATGGACGTGCTCTATGCCCTGGTCGAAGTGCCGGTGGCCGTGGAGGAGCTCATCCAGGTGGGCGAGGACCTGAAAATCGGCCGCATCAAGCTCAAGGACGTGGTCAAGACCATCGAGGAGGACGACCCCTCCGAGGACGAGATGAACCAGCGCCAGCGGGTCATCTTCCTGCTCGACGAGGTCAAGGCCTCCTTCCGCAAGAAGCGCAAGATCTACTCCAAGCTCGACCAGTGCGCCTGCCTGGACCGCCGCGTGGCCGGCATCCAGAAGGAGATCATGGTCTTCAAGGAGGAGATCGTGGTGCGCCTTCGCGACATCAAGCTCGAGAAGACGCTCATCGACCGCATCATCGAGATCGTCGAGGACTACGTGCGGCAGATGCACAACTGCCAGCGCGACCTGTCGGCCTACATCCTGTCCGTGGGCAAGTCCCAGTCGGAAATCCAGGAGATGTTCGCCCAGCTCGACGCCCGGGAGGTCAACCCGGTGGTGGCCTCGGAATCCCTGGGCCTCACCGTGGAAGAGCTTTTCTCCTTCAAGGAGATGCTCTCGGCCAAGATGGAGATCCTCGACCGCTTGCAGGAGAAGTGCTGCCACCACGTGGGCGAGCTGGAAGAGGTGCTTTGGCGCATCAAGCGCGGCAATTCCGCCGCCCAGCGCGCCAAGCAGGAACTCATCCGGGCCAACCTGCGCCTGGTCGTGTCCATCGCCAAGAAGTACACCAACCGCGGCCTGCAGTTCCTGGACCTCATCCAGGAAGGCAACATCGGCCTCATGAAGGCCGTGGACAAGTTCGAGTACCAGCGCGGCTACAAGTTCTCGACCTACGCCACCTGGTGGATTCGGCAAGCCATCACCCGTGCCATCGCCGACCAGGCCCGCACCATCCGCATTCCGGTGCACATGATCGAGACCATCAACAAGCTCATCCGCACCTCGCGCTACCTGGTCCAGGAGCTCGGCCGAGACCCCACCCCGGAGGAGATCGCCGAGCGCATGGATTACCCCCTAGAGAAGGTCAAAAAGGTGCTCAAGATCGCCAAGGAGCCGATTTCCCTCGAAACGCCCATCGGCGACGAGGAGGATTCGAGCCTGGGCGACTTCATCGAGGACAAGAAGGCGCTGGCCCCGGCCGAGGAGGTGGTCAACACCAAGCTCGGCGAGCAGATCGGCAAGGTGCTTTCCGACCTCACCCCGCGCGAGGAGCAGGTGCTGCGCAAGCGCTTTGGCCTCGGCGAAAAGTCCGACCACACCCTGGAAGAGGTGGGCAAGCTCTTCAACGTCACCCGCGAGCGCATCCGCCAGATCGAGGCCAAGGCCCTGCGCAAGCTGCGGCATCCGGTGCGCAGCCAGCACCTTCGTTCCTACTACGAAGGCTAGCCGGCCGTTTCCCCGCACGCCAGGGCGGGTCCGCAGCATGCGGGCCCGCCTTTTTTTTGTGGCGGGAAACGGCCTTTGCCGGCATGGAGGAAGGGGGCGGCGCTTTCCGCCTCGTCCGTCCGGTCGTGTCCCGTCCGCCCAAGGCCGCCTGCCGGCATCGGTCCGTTTCGTGGCAGGCCATGAAAATGCGTCGGTATTTGTTGAGGAAAAAATGTTGCTCTGCTGTGGCGTCCTCAAAAAAGTCTTCTTTTTCGAGGATGCGACACCCGCAAGGAGGAAGACGATGGTCGATCGCGCAAGCGCCCCGGCGCGCCTCCCGCTTCTGGTCCGCCGGGCGGTCGTCCCGTGGCTGGTGTTCCTGCTCCTCGCCGTTGCCGCCCTGGCCCAGACCGATCCCCTGCCGTCCTGGAACGACGGGCCGGCCAAGCAGGCCGTGCTCGAATTCGTGCGCGCCACCACCACGCCGGGTAGCCCGGACTTCGTGCCGCCCGAGGCCCGCATCGCCACCTTCGACCAGGATGGGACGACCTGGGTCGAAAAACCCATGTACACGCCCGTGCTCTTCTGCCTGGCCAGGCTGCGCCAGCTGGCCGGGGCGCACCCGGAGCTGGCCGCGACGGAACCCTTCAAGAGCATCCTGTCCGGCGACCCCGAGGCCATGCGCAAGCTTACGGACGAGGATTTCGACAAGGTCTCCCTGGCGACCATGACGGGGGTGAGCGTGGAAGAACTGGCCGAGGCCGTGCGCTCCTGGCTGGCCACGGCCCGGGACGCCCGCTGGCATCGCCCCTACACCGAGCTCGTCTACGCCCCCATGCTCGAGGTGATGGGGCTGCTGCGCCAGCACGGCTACAAGACCTACTTCGTCACCGGCGGCTCCCAGGACTTCGTGCGCGCCTACGCCGAGCCGGTCTACGGCGTCGTGCCCGAGCAGGTGGTGGGGACCCTCGGCGCGGTCAAGTACGGCTACGCCAAGGACGGCCGGCCGACCCTCACCGAGGAGCCCAAAATCCTGCTCGAAACCGTGGGGACCGGCAAGCCCGAGGGCATCCATCTCATGATCGGCCGCCGGCCGTACATCGCCTTCGGCAATTCCGACGGCGACCGGGAGATGCTCGAATACACCCAGGCCGGCGACGGCAAGCGGCTCATGCTGCTCGTGCACCACGACGACGCCCTGCGCGAATACGCCTACGGCGCCCAGTCCAAGGTGGGCACCTTTTCCGACAGTCTCATGAACGAGGCCCGGCAGCGCGGCTGGATCGTCATCAGCATGCAAAAGGACTGGAAGCGGATTTTCGCCTGGGAAGGGAAATAAGCGGACGCGTCTGCCAGCTCGCGCCCCGGGACATGGCCCTGTCCGGACGCGGCTTGGGATAATGAAAACGGCCGGGAACCAGCGGTTCCCGGCCGTTTCGCGATATGGGGGCCGGGGGCGGTGACTATTCGCCCAGGTCGGCGAATCCCTCGACCTCCTTGTGGAGCTTCCAGGAGATCTCCAGGGCGAACTTCTCCTTGTCCTTTTTCTGCGAGGCCTTCATCTCCACGTTGACCAGCACCGAAGGCGACAGGGACAGCGCCTCGTCGCCGGCGGCGATGGTGACCACGCCGGACTTCATGTCGGCCACGAGCTTTTCCAGGTTGGCGATGACCTCGGTCAGCTGCATCACGCCTTCGATGCGGATCTTGTTCTTTTCCTTTTCCATGGCGCACTCCTTTGGCTGTCTCAGCCGATGATTTCGAATTCCACGCACCGCCCGCGCTTGAGGCAGATGGAGCCCGCGCGCTTGGCCACGAAAAGCAGCAGCGGCCGCAGGGCTTCCCTGTCCAGCTCGGGATCGGGGAGATAGGTTTGGAAAAACAGTCCGTTGTCGTAGATGCGCAGCCGATGCCGTCCGTTGCCGATACCCGCCAGCTTCACGGTGAGCCGGGCCGCCGGGCCGCGACCGTCGCCAGGCCTGCGCCAGGCGTCGGTGGGGCTCTCCAGGGGCGCGATCAGAAGCTGCAAGGCATGGCTGAAATAAAAGAGCTTCTCCACGGGAAGCGCGTACGTCTCCGGCTCGACGTCCACCTGGAGCGTGAGTCCGCCGGCCGGGGTGAGGCCTTCGAGCACCCCGCGCAAAAACACCTCGGCCGGGTGCGGCCCCTCGGCCGGCGGCGGAGCCGTGGCCGCGATGACGGTGTGGGCTTCGCCCACGGCCAGGGCGTTGGCGCTCGCAGCCGGGTGGATGGCCGCCGTCGGCAGGGGATCGGCCGTGGCGCGGGGGGCTTCCGGCCGCGGGGGTGACGTCGTTGTCGTGCTTTCCTGCTCTGCCGGGGCAGTTGCTTCGCCGCCGTCCGAAAGCTCCGTCGCCTCCATGTCGGGCGCGGCCGAGACAGCCTCCGGCGCAGCGCCCTGGGACGCGTCAGCTTCGTCAGGGGATGCGGCCACGGACGTCCAGGGCTCTTCGGGAGCCGGCACGGGCGCAGCCGGCTCGAACCTGACGTTCGCGGCCTGCGAAACGGCGCTTGCGACCGCGACGGGCATGGGCATGTCCAGGGACGCCGCCTCGGCCGGGGTCTCGATGGTCGGCGCGGCAGGGGGCGCGGTTTCCGCAACGGGCTGGCCGGCCGGTATGTCTGGTTTGGGCACGGCGTGGCCCTTGGCCGGCGATTTCGGAGCCGGGACCTTGGGTTTCGCCTTCCCGGAGGCGGCCGGCCTGGCCGCCTTGGCCTTGAGGGCCGCTTCCCCGGGCTTGTCCTTTGCCGTCTGTTCCGGGCCGGCGAGGGGATCGCGGCCGAGTCGTGAACGGGTTGCCATGGCGTTGCGTCCTCACCGCCGCGCGCGCCCGCGCGCCGTCCGCCCGGCAAGGCCCAGGCGGTCGGCCGTTTCGCGGCACAGCGCGGCGAAGTCCTTGGCGCCGGCGCTGGCCGGCGCGTAGCGGAAGATGTCCTGGCCGTGGCTCGGCGCTTCGGCCAGGGCCACGTTTTCACGGATGGGGGCCTCGAAGGGAACGCCCGGAAAATGGTCGCGCACGGCGTCGCGCACCTCGCGGTGCAGGCGCTTGCGGTCGCTGAAGCGGTTGAGCGCGATGCCGAGCACCGACGGCCCGGCCAGTCCGCGCAGGGTCTCCATGAGCCAGGCCAGGCTTTGCAGGGACAGGAAATCCGGTGTCATGGGCACGACCACGGCCTGCACGGCCTGGAGCACCTGCCGGGTCAGCGGCCCCAGGTGCGGCGGACAGTCGCAGACGATCACGTCGAAGCCGTCGCAGCCGCCAAGCGCCCGCCCGAGCAGATCCTCGGGCGCATCGTTTCGGGAAAGGGCTACCTCGGTCGCGGCCAGTTCCGCCGACGCCGGCAAAACGGCCAGACTCGGCGACGCCTCCACGAGAAGCGCTCCGGGAGCCGCGCCGCCGAGCAGCGCCGAAAGCCCCTGGCCGGCCGCGGCCGCAAGCCCCAGCGAGGCCGTCAAATGGGCCTGGGGATCGGCGTCCACGGCCAGCACGCGACAGCCCGCTCCGGCCAGGCCGGCGGCCAGGTTCACGGCGCACGTCGTCTTGCCGACGCCGCCCTTGTGGTTGAGGCAGGCGATGCGGACGCCGCCCCCTGCTCCGGCATGCATGGGCGCAACATGCCTTGCGATCGTTACGGTTTGAAGGCGGCGGCCCGGGACAGGACAAGAGCCTGCCTCCGACCCGGCGACACCCTATCGTCATCCGTTCGACACGCCTCCCCTCCGTCGCGCCGGCTATGGCGACGAAACCATGCGGCTTGGCCAGGGCCGGAGCCGGTGAAACGCCTCGAACAAGGGAGCGATATGCCCATTCTACGGATTCTGCGGCGGCGGGGCAGGCCGCGCCAGGTGGTCATGCAGCTGACGGACCGGTGCAACGCCCGCTGCGCCCAGTGCGGCATGCGCGTGACGGCCGGCGGCGCGCGCGGCGACATGGACGCGGACACCGCCCGGCGCGTCATCGACCACTGCGCGGCCCTTGGCGTCGAAGCCCTGTCGTTCACCGGCGGCGAACCCTTCCTGACCGGAACGCTCCTCTTCGACCTGCTGCGCCACGCCGGCCGCGCCGGCATCGCCTACCTGCGCACCGGCACCAACGGCTACCAGTTCGCCAACCCCGACGCCCCGGACTTCACGGAACGGGTGACGCGGCTGGCCGAAAACCTGGCCGGCACGCCCGTGCGCAACTTCTGGGTGAGCCTCGATTCCGCCGACGCCGCCACCCACGAGGCCAACCGGGGACACCCCGGCATGGTCGCCGGCCTTTCCCGCGCCCTGCCCATCCTCCACGGCCACGGCATCTTCCCCACGGCCAACGTGGCGCTTAACCGCCACATGGGCGGCCCGGTCCCTCTGGCCGGTCAGGGTGAAGCCTTTTACACCGTCGCCCGGGAGCAGATCTCCCGCTTCTTCGAAACTGCCGCCGCCCTGGGCTTCACCATGGCCAACTGCTGCTACCCCATGAGCGACGCCGACCGGGAAAAGGGCGCGCAGGCCGTGTACGCGGCCACGGCCGCCGATGCCCGGGTCACCTTCTCCGACGCCGAAAAACTCCAGCTCTTCACGGCGCTTCGCGACGAAGTGCCGCGACATCGCGGACGTCTGCGCATCTTCACGCCCCTTTGCGCCGTGCACGCCCTCGTCCGCCAGTACTCCCGGCCGCCCAAACCGGCCCGGCCCTGCCTCGGCGGCGTCAGCTTCTTCTACGTGGACCGCCACGGCGACTGCTACCCTTGCGGCTACCGGGCCGGCGAGAACATGGGGCCGTTCTGGAAGCTCGCCGAAGAGCGACTGGCCGGCCAGCCCCGCTGCCAAGCCTGCGACTGGGAATGCTTCCGCGACCCCAGCGAACTGTTCGGTCCCCTCGGTGACCTGGCCGCCGGGCCGGCCGGCTGGTTGCGGCTGCTGCAAGGCGACCGGGAACAACTGCGGCTGTGGCTTGGCGACCTGCGCTACTTCGTGGCCTGCGGTCGCTTCGACGGCCGCAGGCCGCCGGTGATGGA
>JAEWCY010000262.1 GCA_023390395.1 Pseudomonadota bacterium
GCCGTGGCGGCCGCGGCCGAGGGCATGGACCTCGCCGCCGCCCGTCGGCGGCTTGGCGGCAACGAACGCCTGCTGGCCAGCGTGGCCGCCGAGTTTGTCCGGGATTACGCTGGGGCCGGAGCCGCCCTGGAGGCGCTTATCGCCGACGGCGACCTGGAGGCGGCCCGGCGGCTGGCCCATACCGTCAAGGGCGTGGCCGGCACCCTGGCCGCCTTGCCCCTGGCCGAAGCCGCCCGGGAGCTGGAAACCGTGCTGGCCGTGGGCGGCCGGCCCGGCCCGGATGCCCTGCGCGCCTTTGCCCGAAGCCTGAAGGCGGCCGTGGCCAGCGCCGCCTCCCTGGCCCCGCCCAAGGAACCCGAGCCGGTGTGTGCCTTCGGCTCCTGCTGGCGCGTGCTACTGGTGGACGACGCCAAGCTCAACCGGGCGATTTTTTCCCAGATCCTGCGCAGCGGCGGCCATGAGGTGGTCACGGCCGAAAACGGCAAGGAGGCCTGCCGCCGGCTGTTTGGCGAAAAGCCCGACGGACGGCCCTTCGACCTCATCCTCATGGACATCGAGATGCCCGAGATGGACGGCCCCACCGCCGCCCGCACCATCCGCCGGCTGTTGACCGCCAGCGTCGCCCCGCCGTGCGCTCCGGGCGTGCCCATCGTGGCCCTGACCTCCCACGACTGCAAGGACGAGCAGGCGCGCTGCCAGGACGCCGGCATGGACGCCTGCCTGCACAAGGTGTTCGAGCAGGGAGAGCTTTTGGCCATTCTCCAAGGCCTCATGGACGGTCGGGAACCCGCCGGCCAGCCGATCCGGACGCCGCATCCGGCCGGGGCCAACCCGGCCGGGCTGGCCCCGGCCTTGAAGCGTCTGGCCGGCCATTTGGCCGAGGGCAACATCCGGGCCGACGAGGACATGGCCGTGGTGCGCGAGGCGTTCATTGGCCGGGTCGCGCCGCCGCAACTGGCCGAACTGGGCGAGGCCGTGGACCGCTACGATTTCACCGCCGCCGCGGTGATTCTCGACCGGTTGGTCGAGGTGTTGGGTTTGCGGGAAGGCTTAGGCGGGAAAGGGGGAATGCCTCCGGCGGCCGGGAGGGGGTAACCCCCTCCCGGACCCTCTCTGAATGGGGAAAGGGTATTTCCGTGGGTTGTGGGGCGTTAGCGTTTGCGGCGCATTTTGCCGCCGATGTAGACGCCGATGACCAGGGACAGGGCGATGACAATGGTGATGATGGCGTAATTGGCTTCCATGGCTGCCTCCCGGGGGTCCGCCTGAGGGCGGGAAACCCCAGCATAGCCGGGAAGCGCGCCGGGCGCAAAAGCGAAAGCGCCGCAACCCGCGCCGGGCATGATCCCCGGCCGCTGCCGGAGAACGCCCATGGGCACGGTCCTTGCCGGGCTGAAAAACCTGGCTTCCAGTTTCACTCGGCGCAAAGTCCCGGTTGACCGCGACCAGTCGGCGGCGGTGTTCCGGGAAAAATACAACCGGTTCCAGTCGCTGCTCGAATCCAACACCGAGCTGCTGAAAATCTGCTCGGAAATCGAGGAGATGCTGCGCGGGCGCACGGTGTTCGGCATGGCCTTTATCCGCTCGCGCACCAGCCGGGCCATCTTCCACGCCATCCGCATGATCAAGAGCTACGAGGGCCTCTCGGGCCGGCCCCAGCCCGTGCTCCTCGCCCTGGTGGAGCGGCTTTCGACCGAGATCAAGGCGCTGATTGAAACCCGGGTCAACCCGGCGCGCGGCCGCCTTGTCCTCGACCTTGGCGAGATCACCGCCGAGATGGTGGATCAGGCCGGGGGCAAGTGCGCCAACCTTGGCGAGATCGCCGGCCGGGTCGGGCTGCCCGTGCCGCCGGGATTCGCCATCACCACCGCCGCTTTCCAGGCCTTTTTCGAGGAAGCCGGCCTCTACGAAACCATCGCCAGCATTCGCCTGGGCATCGCCCCGGACGATCCGGCCTCCATGGCCGCCGCCGCCGAGGACATCCAGGCCGCCATCCTGCGCGCCCCCCTGCCCCAGGCCGTGTCCGGGGAAATCGACGCCGCCGCCGCCCGGCTGGAAGAAATCCTTGGGCCGGGGATGCGTCTGGCCGTGCGCTCCAGCGCCATCGGCGAGGACGGCGAACTCTCCTTCGCCGGGCAGTACCTCACCATGTTAAACGTCTCCCGGGACCGCCTGGCCGCCTCCTATAAATTCGTCCTGGCCAGCCTTTTCACCCCCCGGGCCATGTCCTACCGGCTGCTCAAGGGCATCCCCGACGACGACGTGGCCATGGCCGCCGCCTGTCTGGCCCTTATCCCCTCCAAGGCCGCCGGCGTGCTCTACACCCGCCTGCCCGAGGCCCCGGGCCGCGACGAACTGCTGATAAACGCGGTCTGGGGCCTTGGCCCCTACGCCGTGGACGGGGTCATCACCCCCGACGCCTACCGCCTGGACCGCCACAGCCTGGAGCCCACGGCCACCGAGGTGGCCGACAAGCCCCGAATGCTGGTGGCTTCGCCGACCGGGGGCTTGACCGACGTGCCCGTGGCCGAGGAACTGCGCCGCCTTCCCTGTCTGACCCCGGAGCAGGCCCAGACCCTGGCCGGCTGGGGCATGGCCCTGGAGCGCCATTTCGGCCTGCCCCAGGACATGGAGTGGGCGCTGACCGAGGACGGGGGGCTGACCGTGCTGCAATCGCGGCAATTAACCGCCCTCACCGAGGCCTGGGCCGAGGCCGAGCCGCCGGTTCCGGGCTACGAGGTGGCGCTTTCCGGCGGCCAGACGGCCTGCGTCGGCGCGGCTTGCGGGCCGGTGCGGCTGGTGGGGCGCGACGAGGATCTGGCCGATTTCCCGGACGGAGCCGTGCTGGTGGCTCCCCACAGCTCGCCGGGGTTCATGGTGGCCATGAAGCGGGCGGCGGCCATTGTGGCCGACCATGGCAGCGTCACCGGCCATATGGCCTCGCTGTCGCGGGAGTTCGGCGTGCCGACTCTGCTTGGCGTCGGCGAGGCGACCAAAACCCTTGCCGACGGCGAGATCGTCACCGTGGACGCCACGGGCTGCCGCGTTTACCGAGGACGCGTGGAGAGCCTGCTCGACACGGACGCCGAGGCCCCGGCGTTTATGGCCGGCACGCAGGTCCACGCCATTTTGGCCGAGGCCGCCAAGCGCATCGTGCCGCTGACGCTGCTCAACCCCAAGGCCCCGGAATTTCGCCCGGAATCCTGCACGAGCCTGCATGACGTCACACGGCTTTTGCACGAGTGGTCCTACGGCTGCATGTTCGCCGTCAGCGACCTCGTGGCCGGCCAGGGCGGGGGCGCCTACATTCTCGACGCCACCACCGGCCTGGACCTGCACATCATCGACCTCGGCGGCGGCATCAAGGCCGAGGCGGCGGGGAAAACGCGGGTGCGCCCCGGCGACATCGCGTCCAAGCCTTTTGCCGCGCTTTTGACGGGACTTGTGCTCAGCGAGGAGGCCAAGGCCCTACGTCCCGTCAACCTGGGCGGGTTTCTCTCGGTCATGTCCGAGCAGCTTATCGCCCAGCCCAAGGCCGGGGCCGACCGTTTCGGCGAGAAATCCTACGCCATTATTTCCGACAAATACCTCAATTTCAGTTCGCGGGTGGGCTACCACTACGGCGTGCTCGACTGCTACTGCGGGCACACGGTCAACAAGAACTACATCACGTTTTCCTTTTCCGGCGGCGCGGCCGACGACGTCAAGCGGGCCCGGCGGGCCACGGCCATCGGCCGCATCCTGGCCGAACTCGGGTTTGCCGTGGAGACCGTGTCCGACCGGGTGTCGGGGCGATTCCAGAAGTTTTCCCGGGAGGTCATCGCCGAGCAGCTCGGGCATATGGGGCGGTTGTTGCAGTTCACCCGCCAGACGGACATGCTCATGGTCAGCGACGCCAGCATGGACGCCATGGTGGCCTGCTTCCTGTCCGGCGCGCCGTGTTTCGATCCGGCGACCTTCGGCGGCCAGCCCGTCCAGGAGGCGTCCTGACCTGTCGCGTGCCCGCCGCCGTCCCGCAACCCCATGCAGGGGGTCCGGGGGGCTGAGCCCCCCGGCCGCCGGAGGCATTCTTCTCTGCTCATCTCCGCCCCCATCGCAACACCGCAAGGAGCCGCCATGCCGCGTTTTGCCGCCAATTTGTCGATGCTGTTCACCGAACTGCCGTTTCTGGACCGCTTTGCCGCCGCGGCCAAGGCCGGGTTCAAGCAGGTCGAGTACCTGTTTCCTTATGATTATGAGGCCAAGGATCTGCGCTGGCATTTGGACGTCAACAACCTGACCCAGGTATTGTTCAATCTGCCGAGCGGCGACTGGGCCGCCGGGGATCGGGGCATCGCCGCCGATCCTTCCAGGGTGGAGGAGTTTCGCGACGGCGTGCACAAGGCCGTGGACTATGCCCGGGGGCTGGGCGTGACCCGGCTCAACTGCCTGGCCGGCAAGCTGGTGGCGGGGCAGACCGAGGCCGACGCCTTCGACATGCTGGCCGCCAACGTGGTCTATGCCGCCGACGTGCTGCGGCGCGACAACATGGCGCTGGTGGTCGAGGCCATCAACCGCTACGACATCCCGGATTTCGTGGTCTGCCGCACGAGCCAGGTGATGGCGCTTCTGGACGCCATCGGTCGCCCCAACGTGTCCATGCAGTACGACGTCTACCACGCCCAGCGCCAGGAAGGGGAAATCGCCGCGACGCTTTCTGCCAACATCAAGCGCATCGGCCACGTGCAGATCGCCGACAACCCCGGCCGGCATCAGCCGGGCACGGGCGAGATCAATTTCCCCTTCATCTTTTCCGAGCTCGACCGCCTGGGCTACGACGGCTACGTGGGCCTGGAGTACGTGCCCGCGCCGGACACGCTGGCCTCTCTGGGCTGGATCAAGGACATGGGCTATTCGTTGTAACGCCCGCCGTTCGCGACGGGAAATCATTCGGGGGCGGCGTCGGCCGTGGGGCTGCAGGCCCATGGCCGTCCCGGCTTCCCGACGGCCGTATTGGAGAAAAAAATGAAAAAGATCGGATTTATCGGCCTTGGCATCATGGGCAAGCCCATGTGCCGCAATTTGCTCACGGCCGGCTACGAGGTCACGGTTTTCAGCCGCACCGCCGCCAACGTCGAGGCGGTAACAATCCATGGCGCGGTCTACGCCCCGTCGCCGGCGGCTGTGGCTGAGGCCAGCGAGCTGGTCATCACCATGGTGCCGGATTCCCCGCAGGTGCGCGAGGTGATCCTGGGCGAGGCCGGGGTCATCCATGGGGCCAAGCCCGGGACGTACGTCGTGGACATGAGCTCCATCGCGCCGCTCACCAGCCGGGACGTGGCGGCCGCCTTGGCCGAAAATGGTGTGCGGTTTCTCGACGCGCCGGTCAGCGGCGGCGAACCCAAGGCCATCGACGGCACGCTGTCGGTGATGGTCGGCGGCGAGGCGGCCGATTTCGAGGCGGTCAAGCCGGTGCTGTCGGCCATGGCCGCGTCCGTGGTGCGGGTGGGCGAGGTCGGGGCCGGCAACGTGGCCAAGCTGGCCAACCAGATCGTGGTGGCGCTCAACATCGCGGCCATGTCCGAGGCCTTGGTGCTGGCGGCCAAGGCCGGGGTGGAACCGGATCTCGTCTATCAGGCCATACGCGGCGGGCTGGCCGGCAGCACGGTGCTGGACGCCAAGGCGCCGCTGGTCATGGACCGCAAGTTCGATCCCGGCTTTCGCATCAAGCTGCACGCCAAGGACCTCAATAACGTCATGAACACGGCCCATGAGCTGCATGTGCCGCTGCCCTTTACCGCCGCGGTGATGGAAGTGATGCAGGCCATGATGGCCGACGGCTGCGGCGAGGACGACCACGGCAGCATCATCCGCCACTTCGAAAAGCTGGCTGGCGTCACCGTCGCCCGCTGACGCGCCGCCGCGCTCCGCCAACCCAGATCGGGGGTCCGGGGGCCTGAGGCCCCCGGCGGGGCGCGGGGCAGCGCCCCGCTCTTGTCGTCCTGCTCAGAACATATACCGCAAATAGTACCCGCAGGTCGGATACGTCCAAATCCCTTGGCGCAGGGCCGAGGCCGGCAGGTGCTGGCGCATGGCCAGGGCTACGACGTTTATGATCTCCTCGGCGGCGTGCCCCAGGATATGCGCGCCGAGGATGCGGTCGTCGTCCGGTGACACCAGCGTCTTGGACCAGCCCACGGTTTCGCCCAGGCGCTGCCAGGGGAAGCTGTCGGCCAGGTCGTATTCCTTTTTCACGTAGGCGATGCCGCGCGCTTGGCAATCGGCTTCGGTCAGTCCGCACATGGCCAGGGGCGGTTGGGTGAACAGCGTGCTTGGCGTGCCCGTGCGGTCGATGGCCGTGGGCGTTCCCAGGAGATTGGCGGCCACGATCCGGCTCTCCAGATCGGCTGTGGGCGTCAGGGCGTAAGGCGAATCCAGGCAGTCCCCGGCGGCGTAGACGTCGGGATTGGTGACGCTTTGCAGCTGGTCGTTGACCGTGACGCCGGCCTTGGTGGCGGCCACGCCGGCCGCTTCGAGGCCCAGGCCGGCCAACTGGGGCGGCCGGCCGGCGGCGTTGACCGCCATGTCGGCGGCCAGGGAGAAGCCCGGGCCGCTCACGCAAAGCCCCTGGGACTCCTTGTCGATGCGCGCCACCGGGGAATTGAGGTGTACGGCGATGCCCATGGCCTCGGTGGCGGCCACGAGCCGGGCCACGAGGTCGGCGTCGAAGCGGCGCAGGGCGGCGTCGCCATGGGTGAGGATGGTCGCCCGCGCGCCGCAGGCGGCGGCCAGGTGGGCCAGCTCGAAGGCGACGAATCCGCCGCCGACAAAGACGATGCGGGCCGGGAGCTTGGTCAGGGCCAGGAAATCGTCACTGGTGGCCAGGTGCTCCACGCCCGGGAAGTCGAAGCGCTGGTGGGTGGCTCCCACGGCGATAAGGATTTTTTGGGCCTCGATGGTCTTTTCGCCGGCCCGCAAGGTGCGCGGCCCGGTGAAGGCGGCCCGGGCGTGCAGGACGTCGATGCCGCGCTTGGCGTAATCGTCCGCCAGCCAGGGGGCCACGGGTTCGGTGAAGGTGCGGGTGAAGGCGGCCATGGCCGGCCAGTCGGGCCGGGGTTCGCCGGCCAGCCCCTTGCCGGCAAGGCTGCGGGCCATGGTCACGGCCTCGGCCGGCCCCATGAGGACTTTTTTTGGGTTGCAGCCGGTGTGGGGGCACACGCCGCCAAGGAGACCTGATTCGATGACGCACACGGACCAGCCGGCGTCGCGGCAAGCCCTGGCCGCCGGGCCGCAGGCCGGGCCGCCGCCGATGACGGCCAGATCGTAGGCAAGGGTCGTCATGGGTACACCTCGTGGACCGGCCGTCGCGGGCCGGCGATTGGACTTCGGGAAGACCCACGTAGCATGGTTTTGGCGTTTGCCATAGAGTGGGAGAAACGAGCAGGCCCGGGAGGCGGACATGAAACACCAGGGACATTACGATCTGGCCGTCATCGGCGGTGGCGCGGCCGGGCTGACCGTGGCCGCCGGGGCCGGGCGGCTGGGCGTCAGGACGTTGCTCATCGAGGCCGAGCCGGCCCTTGGCGGCGACTGCCTGCATTTTGGCTGCGTGCCGAGCAAGACGCTTCTTGAGACCGCCCGGGTCCGCCATCTGGCCGCCCGGGCCGGGGCGTTCGGCCTGCCGGCCATGGCCTTGCCGCCGGTGGATTTCGCCGCCGTGCGCCGACGCATCGAGACGGTGATCGCCGGCATCCAGGAGCATGACTCCGTGGCCCGGTTCACGGGCCTGGGCGTCACGGTCCGCTTCGGCCAGGCCCGGTTTCGCGACGCCAACAGCCTGGACGTGGACGGCGAGGCGCTCACGGCCGACCGCATCGTCATCGCCGCCGGCTCGCGGGCCGCCGTGCCGGACATCCCGGGGCTGGCCGAGGCGGGGTATGTCACCAACCGCGAGCTGTTTTCGCTGCCAAGGCTCCCGGAGTCCCTGGCCATCCTCGGCGGCGGAGCCATCGCGGCCGAAATGGGCCAGGCTTTCGCCCGTCTGGGCAGCCGGGTGACCATCATCCAGCGAAGCGGCCGGCTGCTGTCCAAGGAAGACCCGGACCTGGCCCAGGTGGTCGAGGCTGGGCTCGTCGCCGACGGCGTGCGGCTCATGCTGGGGGCCAAGGTCGTCTGCGTGGCCGGGCCGGACGCGGCCGGGCTGCGCACCGTCACGGTGGAGCAGGGGGGCTCGCGCGAGGCCGTCGCCGCCCAGGCCATCCTCGTGGCCCAGGGACGAACGCCCAATACCGATGCCCTGGGCCTTGACGCCGTGGGCATTGCCCATACAAAAAAGGGCCTTGTGCTGGACGGGCGGCTGCGCACCAACCTGCCCCACGTGTTCGGGGCCGGGGACGTGACGGGCGAACACCAGTTCACCCATGCCGCCGGCTACGAGGGCGGCGTGGTCCTGGCCGGGGCGGTGTTCCGACTGCCCAGGCAGGCCGCCTACGGCTTCATGCCGCGCGGCGTGTATAGCGACCCGGGCCTGGCCGCCGCCGGGCTGACGCAGGCCCAGGCCGTGGCCGCCGGCATCGCCCATACGGTGGTGGCCGAGCCCTACGCCGGCAACGACCGGGCCAGGGCGGCCGGGACGCCCGAAGGGCTGGTCAAACTCGTGCTCGGCAAGGGCGGCCGGCTCCTGGGCGTGGGCATTGCCGGGGCCGGAGCCGGGGAACAACTCGCCCTGTGGCTGGCGGCCAAGGCCGGCAAGGTCGGGCTGTCCACACTGGCCGGCACGGTGCTGCCCTATCCGACCCTGGCCGAGACCGGCAAACGGGCCGCCGGCCGGCCCCTTGAGGCGAAACTTTTTTCCGGATTGACCCGGCGCGTGCTGCGCCTGCTGTTCGGCTATCGGGGATAAGGAACGACGATGACGGCAAAGCCGGTGCTGGTGATGGTGCTCAAGGGGTATCCCCGGATCTCCGAGACGTTTATTTCCAACGAAATCGAGCTGCTGGAGCGCCAGGGCTTTAGCGTGCGCATCGTGTCCATGCGCCAGCCGCGCGAGAACTTCAGCCACGCCTCGGTGGGGCGCATCCAGGCCGAGGTGGTCTATCTGCCCGAGGCCATGCTGCCGGCCCTGGGGCGGCTTGTGGCCGCCAACCTCCGCACGGCCCTGTCTCGGCCGCGCGGTTACATGAAGGCCGCCGGTCTCATGCTGCGCCACTTTGTCGAGGCTCCCAAATCGGCCACGGTCAAGCATCTGCTCCAGGCCGGGTTACTCTGCGACGAGGCCTTGCGCCCGGGCGAAGCGCCCCATCTCCACGCCCATTTCGCCCATTCGCCGACGTCGGTGGCCATGTACGCCGGGCTCATGGCCGACGCGCCGGTGAGTTTCACCGGCCATGCCAAGGACGTCTGGACCCAGCGCCCAGAGCGGCTGGCCGAAAAGATCGGTCGAGCCGCCTTTGTCGTCACCTGCACCCAGGCCAACGCCGCGTACCTGAAAAAACTCTCGCCAAACGGCACGCCCATTTTTCCGGTCTACCACGGCATCGATCTGACGCTTTTTGACGGCGCGGCCGCGCGGCCGGCCGCCGGCCCGCCCTGGCGGCTTTTGACCGTGGCCCGGCTCACCGCCAAGAAGGGGCTGGACACCGTGCTGGACGCCCTGGGCCTTCTGGCCCGGGATGGCGTCGATTTCACCTACGACCTCGTGGGTGCGGGTGAAGACGCCAAGGCGTTGGCCGAGCAGGCCGCCCGTCTGGGCATTGCCGACCGGGTGCGATTCCACGGCGCCATGCCTCATGAACAGGTCGTCGAGCTGTACAGGGCCGCCCATGCCTTCGTCATCGGCTGCCGGGTGCTGCCAAACGGCGACCGCGACGGCGTGCCCAACGTCCTGGTCGAGGCCATGGCCATGGGCCTGCCCGTGGCCGCAACCAACGTCTCGGCCCTGCCGGAGCTGGCCATTGACGGCGAAACGGCGCTGACCTGCCCGCCCGACGACCCGGCCGCCCTGGCCGCCAACCTGCGTCGGCTGCTGGCCGACCCGGCCCTGGCCGGGAAACTGGCCGCCGCCGCCCGGGAGCTGGTCGGCCGGGAATTCGACAACGTCGCCAACATCCGCCGACTGGCCGCCGTGTTCGCCGCCCACGCCGGCGATCCGCCGGGGCGGTTCTCCCGGGACGCAGCCTTGTGAACGTCGCCTTTTACGCGCCCTTTAAGCCCCTGGACCATCCCGATCCGTCCGGGGACCGCACCATCGGCCGGGAGCTGGCCGCCGCGCTCACGGATCAGGGCATAAGGCTCGCCGTGGCCAGCCGCTTCCGGGCGCGCTGGCTGTCCTGTCGCCCACGACTCTGGATCGAGGCGCTGTTTGCCCGCCGGGCCGCCTTGGAGGCGGCCTCCCGGGCCAAGGCCAGGCTTTTCCTCACCTACCACGCCTACTACAAGTCGCCCGACGTCATCGGCCCCTACGTGGCCCGGGAACTCGGCATCCCCTACGTGGTCTTCCAGGGCGTTTATTCCACCAAACAACGCCGCAGACTCAAAACGCGCCTGGGCTATGCACTCAATCGCCGCGCGCTTCTGGCCGCCGATCTGGTGGTGTCCAACCGCCGGCTGGACGTGGAGAACCTGCTACGCCTGCTGCCCCGGGAACGCCTGGGCTACGTGCGGCCCGGCATCGACCCCGAGGCCTTCGCCTTCGACCCCGAGGCCCGGCGGGAGCTGCGCCGCCAGTGGGGCGTGGGGACCCGGCCGGTTGTCGTCACGGCGGCTATGTTCCGCGACGACGTCAAGACCGAGAGCCTGACCTTTCTTTTTGAGCGCCTGGGCGAACTGCACCGGGCCGGGCGCGATTTCGCGTTGGTCGCGGCCGGCGACGGCCCGACCCGGGAGCGCCTGACCGCGCTGGCGACGAAAGAACTGCCCGGGCGGGCCATTTTCCTGGGCCAGATCCCCCGGGAGAAGCTCGGCGCGGTCTATAGCGCCGGGGACGTGTTCGCCTTTCCGGGCCTCCGGGAGTCCCTGGGCATGGTCTATCTCGAAGCCCAGGCGGCCGGGCTGCCGGTGGTGGCCCTGGCGGACGGCGGCGTTGCCGAGGTGGTGGCCGACGGCGAGACGGGCATCCTCACGCCCCCGGCCGATCCGGCCGCCTACGTCCGGGCCGTGGACGCCCTGCTTGGCGACCGGCAGCGTCGGTTGGCCATGGGCGAGGCGGCCAGGGCCTACGTACGCGCCTCCCACGACCGGTCCAGGAATTACGGCGTGTTGGCCGGCGTGCTGCGCCGGCTGGCTGGGGAGGGCTGAAAAAGACTCTGGCCCAACCGGGCGGTTTTGTGGTAGAAAACCCCAGTTTTACGCTGGGGTCCGAAGGGCGCGTGCCAGGTTCTTGGGCGATCGACGGCGTTTGTCGCGAATTGGCCGCCGAAGTTGCTGGGAACACCCGTAATCCAATGGGAAACCCCTTTGGTTGTCGGCGGAGTTTGTTGCACGCCTCGTTTTTTTCAAGTCAGTCAGCCTTCCGCTCGCGGGCGTGGCGGCGAGCGGGCGATGGAGCCGGGATGGCCAAATTGCACGAGACGCCGCTGCGCGATCTGCCGCCCGCCGCGCCCATCACGTTGGGCCTGTGGACCACCGCCGCCCAGGCCGCCCGCACCCTGCTCGGGGCCGGAGCCGGCGAGGCCCTCGTCCTGGACGGCGGCCGCCCCCTTGGCGTCGTCACCACACGCGGCCTGTCCAAGGTTCTTACCCACAACATCGTCCAGGCCGCCCATCTGGCCGTGCGCGACGTCATGGACCCGGTGGCCGTGTCGCCGGAAAGCGACTACCTGCCCGGGGCCTTGCGCCATCTGCTGGCCGCGCCGTCACGTCGCCTGGCCGTGGTGGACTCCGCCGGACGTGCCGTCGGCATGCTTGCCCCCTTTCATGTGGCCCGTTTGGGCCTTACCCTGGACGATCTGGCTGAGCGCACCGTGGCCAGCGCCATGACCCGCACCGTGGTCACGGCCAGGGTGGGCGAAACCTTGCCGGCCGTGCTGGCCCGCATGACGCGCCTTGGCGTCGGCGGGGTGGTGGTGGCCAGGGACGACCTGCCCTGCGGCGTCTTCACCTCCCGCGACGCCGTGCGGCTTTTGGCCGGCGGCGCAGACATCCGCGACATGCCGGTGGACGCGGCCATGAGCGCGCCGGTGGCCGTCGTGGCTCCCCAGCTGCCCCTGGCCGAAGGGCTGGCCGGCATGGACGGGGCCGGGGCGGGGCGGCTGGTGGTCGCCGACCCGGACGGTTTTCTCATCGGGCTTTTGACCTGGACCGACGTGGCCGCCGTGTTGTCGGGCATCGTGTCCGACGCCGAAATGGCCCGGCTGCGCGACCAGGCCGACCGCTACCGCGATCTCTACGACAATGCCGGTCAGGGCCTATTCCGCCTCGACCCCCAAGGGCGGCCCGTGGCCGTCAACGCCGTCCTGTCCCGGATGCTCGGCTACCGCGACGTGGCCGACTGCCTGCGCCAGTCGCGCCAGCCCGCCCATCCCCTGCGCCTGGACGGACCAGGCCGGCGCGAGCTTTTGCCCCGCGCCCTGTCCCAGGCCGAACCGGTGGCCTTCGAAGCCAGGGGCCTGCGCCGTGAGGGCGGTTATCGCCGGCTGGCCTGTTCCGTGCGGGCCGTGCGCGACGCCTTCGACCAGCCCACGGGCTTCGAGGGTGTTTGCGCCGACGTTTCCCAGGCCGTTGCCGCGGGCGGGGCGTCCGACGCCGCCGGCTACCGGTCCCTGATCGAACACCAGACCGAGCTCATCTGCCGCTTCGATCCCGCCGGACGGCTTATTTTCGTCAACGCCGCCTATGCCCGCTACTGGGGCAAGACCCCGGAAACCTGCCTGGCCGAGAATTTCCAGCCCGCCCTGCATCCCGACGACGCGGCCATGGTGGCCCGACGCGTGGCTTCGCTGTGTCCCCACCGGCCCACCACCGGCTATGAGGTGCGGGTGCTGCGGCCCGACGGCCGCGCCCGCTATCAGCGCTGGACCCGTCGGGCCATCTTCGACGCCGCCGGCGAACTGGTCGAGTATCAGGCCGTGGGCCGGGACATCACGCCGCGCAAGCTGGCCGAACAGGCCCTCAAGCACCGGGCCGAGGAGCTGCATGTCCTGGCCGGGGAAAAAAGCGCCGAGGCCGCGGAGCTGGCCGACCGGCTCGGCGCGGCCCTGGCCGACGGCCGGCGGCTGGCCGACGCCCTGCGTGAAAAGGAATTTTTCCTCGATGCCGTGCTCTCCGGCGTCCAGGACGGCGTGTGCCTGCTGTCGCCGGAAATGGAAGTCCTGGCCGTCAACCGGTCGCTTCGCGGCATGTACGCCTCGCGCGGCGAGATCGTGGGCCAGCGCTGCCACGAGGTCTACCACGGCCTGTCCGCCCCCTGCCAGGATTGCCCGTCCCTGCGGGCCATGGCCACCCGCAAGCTGGCCATCAGCGTGGTGCCCAAGGACGATCCGGGCGATTCCGCAGGTTGGGTGGAGCTTTTCTGCTATCCCATGCTCGACGCCGCCGGCACCGTGTCCGCCGTGGTGGAGATCGTGCGCGACGTCACGGCCGGCAAGAAGCTCGAAGCCGAGCTGGCCGCCGCCCTGGAGCGGGCCGAGGCGGCCAGCCAGGCCAAGGGCGCGTTTCTGGCCAACATGAGCCACGAGATCCGCACGCCCTTAAACGCCGTCCTGGGCTACGTCCAGCTCATGCTGCGCGACCGCCTGGAGCCGGCCCAGCGCCAGCGCCTGGCCGTGGTGGAAGAGTCCGCCGCCACGCTGTTATCCATCATCAACGACATCCTCGACTATTCCAAGATCGAGGCCGGCCGCATGGAGCTCAAGGCCGAGTCCTTCGACCTGCCGGCCTGCCTGGAGGCGGTGCTCAAGGAGCAGGAGGTCCTGGCTCGCGAAAAAGGACTGTCCCTGGAGTTGGCCGTCGCCCGGGACGTGCCTCGCGACGTGCTCGGGGACGGGCTGCGCCTGCGCCAGGTGCTGCGAAATCTCGTGAACAACGCCGTCAAGTACACCGATCGGGGCGGCGTGGTCCTTCGCGCCGTCTGCATCGCCGAGACCTTCGGCCCGGGCTCCCAGGACAGGCGCGTGCTGTTGCGCCTGGCCGTGGCCGACACCGGCGTCGGCATCCCGGCCGAACAGCAGAACACCATTTTCGACAGCTTCACCCAGGTGGACGACGGCCTGACCAAGCGCCAGGCCGGCACGGGCCTGGACCTGGCCATCTGCCGTCGCCTGGCCGGGCTCATGGGCGGCGAGATACACATGGAAAGCCGGCCCGGCGAGGGCAGCACCTTCTGGCTCGAGTGCCCCTTCCTCGTGGCCGAGTCCCGGCCGCTCCTGCCGGCCCCGGCCGTGGCGCCCCGGCGGGGCGCGCTGCCGCGGCTGCGCATCCTCCTGGTCGAGGACAACCGGGTCAACCGCGTGTTCGCGGCCGATCTCCTGGAAAGCGGCGGCCACGAGGTGGTTTCGGCCGAGAACGGCCGGGCCGCCCTGGACTACCTGGCCGGCGCGGCCGTGGACGTGGTGCTCATGGACATCCAGATGCCGGTCATGGACGGGCTCACCGCCACCCGGGCCATCCGGGTCGGGCACAGCGGCATCGATCCGGCCCTGCCCGTGATCGGGCTTTCGGCCTACGCCATGGACCAGGAACGCGAGCGGTTCCTGGCCGCCGGGCTCGACGACTACATCGCCAAGCCCATCGATGTGGAGGCCTTTTTCGAGGCGGTGCGCCGGGTGCTGGCCAAGCGGGGCCGTGCCCCGGCCCTGCGCTGCTCGCAGGACGACGTCGACGGCCCCCTGG
This sequence comes from Pseudomonadota bacterium, assembly GCA_023390395.1. Lineage (GTDB taxonomy): Bacteria > Desulfobacterota > Desulfovibrionia > Desulfovibrionales > Desulfovibrionaceae > Solidesulfovibrio. The sequence continues at coordinate 14,806 of JAEWCY010000262.1, forward strand.
ACACGTCCGAACTCTTCAAATTCTACCGCAACAAGACGGGACTCCTGGTCCGGGTGGGCCGGGAGTTCATCGTGTCCGTGCCCGAGCAGCTCGAAGCCCTGGAAGCGGCCCTGGGCGAGGGGGACCTCAGGGTCTGCGAGCGCGTGGCCCATACCCTCAAGGGAAACGCGGCCATGTTCGGAGCCGGGACCATGCGCGCCCTGGCCGCGGACCTGGAGACGGCCGCCGCCTCGGACGACGCGGACAAGGTCCGCGATCTCGTGCCCGGGCTTCGCGACGCCTGTCTGGAGGCCCTGGCGGGCATGGACGACTTCCTGCGCCTCATGAGCGGGTAGAGAGGTGCTTTTTTTCCCGTTTTCGTGCAACGTGCCCTGGTCTCGCACCTGAGAGAGGAAGGCCAGGCATGGCACGCACGACGTTCTATCTTCAGCGGCACGCCGCCACCTATTGGAACCTGGAAAAGCGCATCCAGGGGCAATGGGACAGCGAACTGGCCCCGGCCGGGCAGGCCGCAGCCGCCGCGCTGGCCGAGCCCTTGTCGCGGCTCGGGTTTTCGCGCGTCGTGTCCAGCGACCTCGGCCGGGCCAGGGCCACGGTCGGCATCCTCAACCTGCGCCTGCGCCTGCCCGTGACCCTGGAGCGGCGGCTTCGCGAACAGCATTTCGGCCAGTGGACCGGCAAGCTCTGGCGCGACGTGCCCGAGGAGGCCCTGCGCCGGGCCGAGGCCGCCGGCTGGGGCTTCACCCCGCCGGAAGGGGAGTCCCGCGAGGAGGTGCGCCTGCGCGCCGCGCACGCCCTGACCGACGCCGCCCGGGCCAACGCCGGCAGGACCGTGCTCGTGGTCACTCACCAGGGCGTGATCAAGGCCGTGCTCTACCACCTGCTCGGCCGCGACTACCTGCCGGGCGAGCCCCGGGCGCTGGACCCGGACCGGCTCCAGCGCGTCGTCTGCCAGGACGGCGTCCTGGCCGTGGACGGCCTGGACGTGGAGCTTCCAGGCGACGGGGAACCCCCGGCCGCGCCGTGAGGATCGCCGTCTATTGCCAGCATGTCCTCGGCATGGGGCATCTGTTCCGCACCCTGGAGATCGTCTCCGCCCTGGACGGCCACGAGCGCCTGCTCGTGGTCGGCGGCCCGCGCACGCCCGCGTCCGTGCCGCGGGGCGCGGTCCTGCTGCGCCTGCCCGAGCTCTCCATGGACGCCGGCTTCGGCGCGCTGTCCCTGTCGGGCCAGGCCCTGGAGGCCGTGCGGGGCCGGCGGCGGCAGGCGCTCTCCGAAGCCCTGGCCGGGTTTTCGCCGGACGTCTTTTTCGTCGAACTCTATCCCTTCGGCCGCAAGGCCTTCGAATTCGAGCTGATCCCGGCCATCGAGGCGGTGCGGCGCGGCAACGGCCGGGTGGTGTGCGGCGTGCGCGACATCCTGGTCGAGAAAAGGGACCAGGCCGGCTACGAGGCCCGGGTGCTCGACCGGCTGGGGAGGCTTTTCGACGGCGTGTGCGTGCATGCCGATCCGAGGCTTTTCCCCCTTGGGGCGACGTTTTCCCGGGCGGCGGAGATTCCCGTGCCGGTGCGCTACACGGGCTACGTGGCCCCGGCCGCCGGGCCGGGCCGCGAGGCCGGGGCGGTGCGCCGGGAGCTCGGGGTCGCGCCGGGCCGGGAGCTGGTCGTGGCCAGCGCCGGCGGCGGCAAGGTGGGGGCGGGGCTGCTGGCCGCGCTGCTGGCCGCCTGCCGCGAGCGGCCGCGCCTTCGCCGGGCGTCGGTGCGGGTCTTTTCCGGGCCGTTTTGCCCGGACGGGGATTTCGCCGCTCTGGAGACGGCAGCCGCCGCGCTTCCCGACGCGCGGGTTTCGCGCTTCGCCTCGGGCTTTCCGGACGTCCTGGCCGCCTGCGACCTGTCGGTGAGCCTGGCGGGTTACAATACCGTCATGGCGCTGCTCGCCGTGGGCGCCCGGGGGCTGGTCCTGCCCTTCGACCAGAACCGCGAGCAGCGGCTTCGGGCCGCGCGCCTGGCCGAGATGGGGCTTCTCGGACTTCTCGAACCGGCCGATCTCGCCCCGGACCGCCTGGCCGAGCGCCTGGAGGCGGCCCTGGCCGCGCCGCGCCCGCCCCGGGCGGCCGTCGACCTGGACGGCGCGCGGGTCACGGCAACGATCCTCGGTCGGGACGTCTTCTAGGCGCGCAGGAAAAGCGCGTCCCCGGACACGATCCGCCCGGTCCCGTTCCGGAAGACGTCGTACATCCCGTCCAGCGAAAACCCGAATCCTTCCAGGAACGCCTCCAGTTCCGGCAGGAGCGCCTGCCCGGCGTAGAGGGGGACGAGCGCCGCCTCGGCCGCCACGGCCGCGACGCGGGGCAAAAGCCCGGTCGCGCCGCGAAGGGCCGGCAGCTCGTAGCCTTGCAGATCGAGCTTGATCACGTCGGCCCGGGGGAGCGCCGCGTCCAGCCGGGCCACCGCCACGGTGGGCGTTCCCGTGACGGCTAGCGCCTCGCCGGCGTACTTGTCGCGGATGCCCGTGGGCGGCAGCAGCGAGGAGAGCGTCGGCCGGTTCATGACGCAAAGCGTGAGCCGCGCCGGAGCCTCGCCCAGGGCCAGGGCGTGCACGGCTACCCTGGCGTCGCCGGCAAAGCGCTTGGCGAGTTTTTTGGCCAGCCGGGCCTGGGGTTCGAAGGCCTCGATGCGCGCCCCGGGAAAGGCCTCCAGCAGCCGGGCCGTCACGTTGCCCTTGTTGGCCCCCCCGTCCACGATGACCGGACCCGCGGGAAGCGGCAGCCCGGCCAGCCGGTCCAGCCAGCCCTCGCGCCTCACCGGGCGCTTCCCGTCCTTTCGGCGTCGTCGTCCGTCTCGTCGCCCTCCGCCTCGTCCTCGGCCGGGGGCAGGGGGTCGCCGGGCAGGCCCAGGGGCAGCTGCACCGTGAAGGCGGCCTCCGGGCCGATCTGGGAAAAGGTCAGGGAACCGCCCATGTTCTTGACGATGCGGTAGGCCAGCGGCAGGCCCATGCGCTCCTCGCCCTCCTGGAAGGGCAGGAAGAGCAGGTCCGGCTCGGGCACGGGCGCGGCGGCGAAGGCCACGTCGAGGTGCACGAACCGGGCGTGGCGCGAGGAGGCCAGGCGCACGCGGCCGCCCTCGGGCAGGCGGCGGGCCGCGAAGCGCACCAGACTCGTCACCACCTGGGTGAGCAGGTCCGGGTCGATGCGCAGCTCCGGCAGCCCCGGGGCCAGCCTGGTTTCGGCCGTCACCCCCCGGGCCGAGAATTCCGGGGCCAGGAATTCCAGGGCGGCCGTGGCGATGGCGCTCAGGGCGCACTGGCGCGGCCGCAGGTCCACGGGGTGGAGATACGTGCTGATGCGGTCGAGGATATCCTCCAGGCGGCGGGCCTCGGCCAGGATGATGGTGGCCTCGCGGTTCTCCGGCAGGCGGGCCTGCAGGCGGTGGGCGAAGCCGGCGATGGAGAACAGCGGGTTTCTGATCTCGTGGGCCACCTCGGCCGAGATCGCGCCCAGGGTCTTGAGCTTTTCCTCCTGGACCACGAAGCGTTCGAGCTCCACCCGGTCCGTGATGTCCACCACGATGCCCTCGATGGAGGCGAGCTCCCCTTCCCGGCCCGGCCGGGTCGCGGGGATGGCCCGCAGCAGGGCGTGGATGGTGGCCCCGTTTTTGTGCACGAACCGGCACTCCTCGGTGCGGGCCCGTTCCCTGGGCGAGAAGCCCCGCCGCAACAGCGCCGTCACGCGCTCCCGGTCCTCGGGATGCACGCGCGAGAGGAACCAGCCCGGCTCGGTGAGGGCCTCGCCCCGCGAGTGCCCGAGCAGGGTGCGGCAGAACTTGTTGATGAACGCCAGCTCGCCGTCGGCGTCCAGCACGAAGACGAGCAGGGGCAGGTTCTGCACCAGGTTGAAGTAGCGCGTCTCGGCCAGGCGCACGGCCCGGGACAGGTGCTCGCGTTCGAGCACCGCCTCCAGGGCGTGGCCGAGCAGGTCGAAGCTGACCACGGGCTTTTGCAGGTAGTCGGCCGCGCCCATGCGGAAGGCGCGCACCACGCCCGCGATCTCGTCCTGGCCCGAGATCACGATGACCGGCGGCGGCTCGCCGCCCTGGCGGGCCAGGGCTTCCAGCACGCCGAAGCCGTCCAGGATCGGCAGGCGCAGGTCGAGCAGCACGGCGTCGGGCTTTTCGCCGGCCGCCAGCGCCAGTCCGGTCCGGCCGTCCTCGGCCTCGACAGCGGCGTACCCCGCGCCCGTCAGCCACAGGCAAAGGGCCTGCCGGACGTCCGGGTCGTCCTCGACCACGAGGATTTTGGCTTTTTTGTCGGCCATGGCGGGCTCCGGAGACAAGGGCTTTTGCCTGAATCTATCGCAATATTCCAAGGCTCGCCAGGGGTGGGTCGGGGAGGGCGCGATTTTGCCCTTGCAAAAATGTCAACATTCTCTTAAAGAATTTTCTCGTCGCGCCGCTACGGCTCGGAGCGCGGGCTTCCTCTGGAAAAGAGGGCCGTATCCGGGCTTGGCGGATGGAGACGCGACGTCGGCTGAGGCTCGATCGACAAAAACGTTAGAGAGGGGGAAACACATGAACGCGGCGGATACCGCTTTCGTGCTCATTTCGGCGGCCCTGGTCATGCTCATGACTCCGGGTCTGGCTCTGTTTTACGGCGGCATGGTCCGGGGCAAGAACATCCTCGGCACGCTCATGCACTCCAACATCCTGCTCGGCACCGTCAGCATCCTGTGGGCCGTGATCGGCTACTCCCTGGCCTTCGGCGGGGACATCGGCGGGTTCATCGGCAACCTCGACTTCATGTTCCTCAAGGACGTCGGCACGGCGGCCAAGGAAGGCGTGGACAACATCCCGCACCTGGCCTTCATGATCTTCCAGTGCATGTTCGCCGTCATCACCCCGGCGCTGATCACCGGCGCCTTCGCCGAGCGCATCAAGTTTTCCGGCTTCCTGCTCTTCACCTGCCTGTGGCTGATCCTGGTCTACTGTCCCATGGCCCACTGGGTCTGGGGCGGCGGCTGGATGGGCAAGATGGGCGCGCTCGACTTCGCCGGCGGCGCGGTCGTGCACATGAGCTCCGGCGCGTCCGCCCTGGCCGCCGCGCTCTACCTGGGCCGCCGCAGCGGCTACGGCAAGCAGGCCTTCATTCCGCACAACCTGCCCCTGACCATCCTCGGCGCGGGCCTGCTGTGGTTCGGCTGGTTCGGCTTCAACGCCGGCAGCGCCCTGGCCGCCAACGGCCTGGCCGCCTCGGCCTTCGTCACCACCCACCTGGCCGCCGCCGCCGCCGCCGTGGGCTGGATCGTGGTGGAGTGGCTGCACCGCGGCAAGCCCACCACGCTCGGCATGGCTTCCGGCGCCGTGGCCGGCCTCGTCGTCATCACCCCGGCCGCCGGCTTCGTCGAGCCCATGCCGGCCATCCTCATGGGCCTCGCCGGCGGCGCCCTGTGCTACGGCGGCGTGCTCGTCAAGGGCGTCTTCAAGTACGACGACTCCCTGGACGTGGTCGGCATCCACGGCCTCGGCGGCACCTTCGGCGCGCTGTGCACCGGCCTTTTCGCCACCAAGGCCGTCAACGAGCTCGGCGCCGACGGCCTGTTCTACGGCAACCCCGAGCAGCTGTGGATCCAGTTCCTGTCCGTGGTCGCCACCTGGGCGTTCTGCTTCGTCATGTCGCTGATCCTCTTCAAGGTCGTGGACGTGCTGGTCGGTATTCGGGTAAGCGAAGAGGACGAGAACAAGGGCCTCGACGTCAGCCAGCACAGCGAAGTCGGCTATCAGCTCTAACGAGGAAGCTAAGGAGCGCGCCATGAAGAAGATCGAAGTCATCACCCGGCCCTACAAGCTGGACGAGATCAAGGAAAAGCTCACGAGCATCGGCATCAAGGGCATGACCGTCTCCGAGGTCAAGGGCTTCGGCCGTCAGCGCGGCCACACCGAGGTCTACCGCGGGGCCGAGTACCAGGTCGATTTCGTGCCCAAGGTCAAGATGGAGCTCATCGTCGAGGACGGCGTGGCCGCCGAGGTCATCAAGACCATCCAGGCCGCCGCCCAGACCGGCGAGGTGGGCGACGGAAAGATCTTCGTCTCCACCATCGACGAGGTCATCCGCATCCGCACCGGCGAAACCGGCAACGCGGCCGTCTAGCCGGGCTTCGGGGACTTCCCCGAGCCGCCAACCAAACACGCCCGGGGAGGAGCCACGCGCTGCTCCCCGGTTTTGCGTCGTTTTCAAGGGAGAGACCGGCATGGTCCCAGCCGACAGGCCTCAAAGCGCCGCCCGCCTCGTGGAGGGCAAGGCCCTCCTGGACACGGCCCTGGCCGACGGCAACGTGGACGTGGCCTACGTGCGGGCCCTTTCCGACGTCTACGACCGCTATTTCCGCGAGCGCCTGGCCGAATACGAGGAGGGCGCGTCCGCCCGCCCGACCTTCGCCCTGGTCGCCGTGGGCGGCTACGGCCGGGCCGAGCTGTGCCCGGCCTCGGACATCGACGTGCTGGTGGTCTACGGCGGCGAAGCGCCGGCCGACGCCCCGGAGCTGGCCCGGTTCCTCTTTTTTCCCTTGTGGGATCTCGGCGTGGACCTCGGCCACGGGGTGCGCGCCATCAGCGAATGCCTGGACCTGGCCCGGTCGGACCACCAGGTTCTGGCCTCCTTCCTGGACATGCGCCTGGTGGCCGGCGACCCCGAGGTCGGCGAGGGGCTGCTTGCGCGCCTGCGCCGGGACGTCTTCCCGGCCCGGGCGGCCGATTTCGCCCGCTGGCTCGAGGCCGCCAACGAGGGCCGCAAGGCCAGCTACGGCGACGCCGGCGGCATGCTCGAGCCCAACCTCAAAAACGGTCTGGGCGGGCTTCGCGACGCCCACCAGGTGCGCTGGCTCCTGGCCCTGGACCCGGCCCGCGACGGCGACCTGCGCATCCTCGCCCCGGAGCTGGCCGCCCTGGAGGAGGACGCCGCCTTCGTGCTCGCGGCCCGCATGCACCTGCACCGCCTGTGCGGCCGCAAGAACGACAAGCTCTATTTCGAGTTCCAGGAGCGCCTGGCCGAGGCCATGGGCTTCGGCCAGCGGGGGGACCGGGCCGGGGTGGAGCGGTTTCTGGCCCGGCTTTTGCGCCGCATGGCCGACATCAAGGACCTGCGCCGCTCGGCCTGGCCGCTTCTGGCCGGGGCCGTGGGCGCGGTGGACCTGGCCGCGCCGGCCGTGCCCCTGGCCAGGGGCGTGGAAAAGGCCGCCGAAGGCATCCGCTTCGCTCCGGGCCTTTCCGACGCGGCGGCCATGGACGCGGTCTTCGACCTGCTCGCGGCCTGCGCCGCCACGAATCGGTCCCCGTCCCACGGGACCATGCGCCGGCTGCGGGCGCTTTCCGGCGAGCTCGGCCGCCTGGCCGGGGTCTCGCCGCGCACCGGCCGGCGTCTCTACGAGGGCCTGGGCGCGGTCATGACGGCCGACGCCGCGGGCACGGCCATGGAGGCGGCCATGGCCTCGGGGATCCTGCGCGCCGCCCTGCCGGAATTTTCCCGGGTCGAGGACATCGTCTCCTTCGACATCTACCACGTGCACCCCGTGGGCCGGCACAGCCTGGAGGCGGTGCGCCTTCTGGCCGAGCTGCGCGCCGGCGGCGGCGACGCCCGCTGGCGCGGGCTCCTCGCGGGCCTTTCCCGGCCGGAGCTGGTCTTCTGGGGAGCGCTGCTGCACGACGTGGGCAAGGGCCTGGGCGGCGGCCACGCCGAAAAGGGCGCGGCCCTGGCCGAGGACATGCTCGCCCGGCTTTCCGCCCCGCCCGAGGCCCGCCATGCCGTGGCCACCCTCGTGCGCGAGCACCTGCTTCTGCCCGAAACGGCCACGGGGCGCGACTTGGCCGACCCCGACGTGGTGGCCCGGGTGGCTTCCCGGGCGGCCACTGTGGAGCTGCTCGACATGCTGGCGCTGATCGCCCGCTGCGACGGCCTGGCCACCGGGCCGCAAGCCTGGACGGCCTGGAAGGAGAGCCTGGTCCTCGACCTCTACGCCAAGGTGCGCCAGGCCATCGAGCAGGGCCGCATCTTCGACCGCGACGACGCCGAGGTCATGCTGGCCACCCGCGACCGGCTGCGCGAGGCCGCCCGGGGACGCCTGGACCCCGAGGCCCTGGAGCGGGCCATCCTGGCCATGCCGCCGCGCTACCTTGTCGTGGAGAGCCCCGAGGCCATTCTGGCCCATCTGGAGCTTTTGGGACAGCTGGACGCGGCCGAGGCCGAGGACCGCCGCATGCGGCCCACGCCCCGCGAGGGCGGCGGCCGGGAGGTGGTGGCGCTCACCCACGAGGCCCTGCCCGGGGGCGAGGGCTTTCGCGTCACCGTGGCCGCCCGGCGGGTGCGGGCGCTTTTCGCCACCGTGGCCGGCGTGCTGGCCCTGCACGACCTGTGCATCCACGACGCCGACGTGTTCGTGCTCGACGACGGCGTGACCATCCTGTCGCTGCGAACGGCCAACCCCCCGGATGTGCTCTACGCCGACGAGGTCTTCGCAAGGGTGGCCCGGGCCGTGCGCTACGCCCTGTGCGGCAAGCTCTTTCTGGCCTACCGCCTGGCCCGCAAGCGGGCCTCGCCCCTTGCCCCCTCGGCCGTCTCCGGGCCGCGCCTGCCGCCCGAGGTCCACGTGGACAACAGGATTTCCGACCTCTACACGGTCGTCGAGGTGGAGTGCGACGACCGGGTGGGCCTGCTCTACGACATCGCCCGCACCCTCTACGAACTGCGCCTGGAGACGCACCTGGCCAAGGTCATGACCCCGGCCGGCCGGGTGCGCGACGTGTTCTACGTGCGCGGCTGCGACGGCCGCCGCGTGGAGGACCCGGAACAGGCGCGGGAGATCAAGGCCGCCCTGCACCACCGCCTGGCCGACGATTTGTGCGTCATGCACTGAGGGCGGGCGCGGGGGCGAAAGAAGCGGCGCGGTCGTGAATGCGCCGCCCGAGCTTGACGCCGGGCGTCGATGCGGCGATATATTGGACATCCGCGCCGCGCCGTGACGTTATGACGCGGCCGGCAAGGAGCTTCCATGACGGACCGCGACGCAACGATACTGCCGCCCCGCATCGGCGAGCCGGCCCCGGACTTCGAGACGGAGACCACCCAGGGCATCCTGCGCCTGGAGGACTTCCGGGGCAGCTGGTTGGTGCTCTTTTCCCACCCGGCGGACTTCACGCCCGTGTGCGCCACCGAGCTCATCGCCTTCGCCGGGGCGCGCGAGAAGCTGCGCGGCATGCGTTGCGAACTGCTGGGCCTGTCCGTGGACTCCATCTTCTCCCACATCGCCTGGGTGCGCTCCCTGGAATCCAGGTTCGCCGTGACCATCGACTTTCCCCTGGCGGCCGACGTCACCGGGGAGATGGCCCGGCGCTACGGCATGCTCATGTCCGCCGAATCGCCCAACGAGCCCGTGCGCATGACGTTCGTCATCGACGACCGGGCCATCGTGCGGGCGTTTTCGGCCTACCCCATGACCACCGGGCGCAACGTGGGCGAGATCGTGCGGCTGGTGGCCGCCCTGCAGGCCACCGACGCCCACGGCATCGCCACCCCGGCCGGCTGGAAGCCCGGCGAGCCGGCGCTCGCTCCGCCGCCGCGCACCCAGGCCATGGCCGAGGAGCGGGCCAAGGCCGCCGGCGCGGCCTGCCCGGATTGGTATTTTTGCAAAAAGGAGACTGCATGACGTCCGACAGACGTATCGATGCGGACGAAAGCGTTGCCGCGATAAAGCCCGACGGCGCCCTGACCCAGACGGCCAAGGACATCCTGCGGGCCTGCGATCCGCCGGCCACGGAGGAGGACATCAGCCGGGCCCTGGTGCGCCACTTCTCCCAGGTCCAGCCCATGGTGCGCGACCTCGTGCACCTGGGCCTGCTCGAGGATGTCGAGGGCCGGCTGGCCCTGACCGAGCTGGCCCTGGAGAAGCTCTCGCGCTGACGCGGCCGGGAACCGCCGCCGCGCCGCCGTCGCCCTGCGGGCCCGGCGCGACGTCCCGCGCCCGTCGGGGCCGGACGCCCTTTACGGCCGGGGCGTCGGGTATTATGTACGCCTCGCGAGTCGCGAAGACGCCGCGTCCGCGACGCGCCGGGAGGTTGGCTCATGTCCATGGATCGGCCGGGGGAGGCCCCCACGCCGCTTGCGCCGGACATCTGCGCCCGGTGCGCCGCCGCCGGCCCCACCTGCTGCGAGCTGACCCCGGGCCACGAGGACCAGTGCTTTCCCGTGTCCGAAATGGAGCGGGGCCGCATCGTCGAACACGTGGGGCTCGGGCGCGGGACGTTCACCGCCGAGCCCAACAGCGCCTCGTTTCTTTCCGGCATGCACCGGCTCTTCCCCAGGGAGCGCCGGGCCGTGGAGGCGCTTTTCCCCGCGGGCGGCCGGCATCTGCGCCTGTCGGTCTCTGCCGGGGGGCGTTGCGTCTTCCTGCGGGCCGACGGATGCGCCTTGCCAAGGCCGGCGCGGCCGTATTATTGTCGCCTGTTCCCCTTCTGGATGGCCTCGGGGAGGGTGTCGGCCTTTGCGGCCACGAACTGCCTGGTCCACCGGCAAGGGCGCACCGTGGCCGGCATGCTGGCCCTGCTTGAGGTCGCCGAGGCCCAGGTGCGGGATTTGCATGGCCGGTTGCGGTTGGCCTGGGGATTGCCCCCCAAGGAAGGCATGCCCGCCGTCACTCCCCCCCCAGCGAGATTTGGCACGTGAAAAAGCTCTTCGTCCTTTTGATCCTCCTGCTCGTCGTCGGCGGCATCTCCGGCGCGGCCGGGCTCGTGGGCCTGTACTACTGGGCTTCGAGCGATCTGCCGAGTTTTCGTAAAATCACCGACTACCGGCCGCCGCTGGTCACCACCATCTACACCCGCGAAAACAAGGTGCTCGGCTACCTGTATTCCGAGAAGCGCTTTCTGGTGACGCTTTCGGAAATGCCGGAATTTCTGCCCAAGGCCTTCCTGGCCGCCGAGGACTCGACCTTCTACCAGCACGAGGGCGTGGACATCTCGGCCATCGTGCGGGCCATGATCAAAAACCTCCAGCGCGGCGGCATCAAGCAGGGCGGCTCCACCATCACCCAGCAGATCATCAAGCGCCTGCTGCTCTCCTCGGAGAAAAGCTACAAGCGCAAGGTCAAGGAAGCCATCCTGGCCTATCGCCTGGAGAAGTACCTGACCAAGGACGAGATCCTCACCATCTACCTCAACCAGATCTACCTGGGCTCGCGGGCCTACGGCGTGGAAGCGGCCGCCCGGACCTATTTCGGCGTGCACGTCGGCGATTTGACCATCGCCCAGGCGGCGCTTTTGGCCGGCCTGCCCCAGGCGCCCACCCGCTACAGCCCCTTCCGCGACTTCGAGTCGGCCAAGAACCGCCAGAAATACGTGCTCGGCCGCATGCTGGTCCAGGGCTGGATCACCCAGGCCCAGCACGACGCGGCCGTGGTCGAGCCGCTGGTGTTCAAGAGCATGCCCGACCCGTCCTGGGAGGTGGCCCCGTTCTACCTGGAGGAAGTCCGCCGGGAGCTCATCGACCGCTTCGGCGAGGACCAGGTCTACAACGGCGGCCTGCACGTGCGCACGGCCGTGGACCTCAAGCACCAGGAGGCGGCCGAGCGGTCGCTTCGCGAGGGGCTGGTCGCCTCGGAAAAGCGCCGGGGCTACAAGCCGTCCCTGGATAAGCTCGACAAGGAAAAATACGAGGATTTCTACGCCCACAGCAACGTGCCCGAGTCCCTGCTCGTGCCCGGCCGCTGGGTCAAGGCCTTGGTGCAGGAGGTCTCGGCCCAGGGCGCGACGGTGCGCTTCGGCGACAAGTACGGCTTCATCCCGGCCGAGGAGATGAGCTTCGCCAAGGGCAAGGTCGAGCCCGGGGACCTGGTCTGGGCCTCGGTTCTGGCCATGCCGGAAAAGCCCGGGGCCCAGAAGGCCGCCGAGGCCCCGGCCCAGCCCGGGACGCCGCCGGCCAAGGGCAAGGCCCCGGCCAAGCCCGCCCAGCCCGCCGCCGCCCCGGCCTCGGTCAAGCCCGGCCGGCCAGTGTGGAAGCTGGCCATGCAGCTCGAGCCGCGCATCGAGGGGGCCATCGTGTCCATGGACCCGCGCACGGGCGAGGTGCTGGCTTGCGTGGGCGGCTTCTCCTTCGAGAAAAGCCAGTTCAACCGGGCCACCCAGTCCTTCCGCCAGCCCGGGTCGTCGTTCAAGCCCATCGTCTATTCCACGGCCATGGACAACGGCATGACCCCGGCCACGGTGGTCATGGACGGCCCCTTTTCCTACCGCGATCCCTGGAGCGGCCAGGTCTGGTCCCCGGGCAACTACGAGGGCGACTACGGCGGCCCCATGACCATCCGCTCGGCCCTGGCCAAGTCCAAGAACCTGGTCACCGTTCGCGTGGCCCAGCAGGTGGGCATGAAGAAGATCGTGGACCGCGCCCGCGAGCTCGGGCTTCGCGGCGAATTCGTGCCCTATCTGCCCGTGAGCCTGGGGGCCGTGGCCGTCAACCTCCTGGACATGGTGCAGGCCTATTCCGCCTTCGCCCGCGACGGCTCCACCATCAAGCCCCGCTTCGTCCTGGACGTCAAAAGCCCCTGGGGCGAGGAAATCTACGTCAACAAGCCCGAGATCAAGCAGGTGCTCTCGCCCCAGACCGCCTACATCATGGACTGCCTGCTCAAGGAAGTGGTGCGCGCCGGCACGGCCACGGGGGCCAAGGTCCTGAACCGGCCCCTGGCCGGCAAGACCGGCACCACCAACGAGTTCCAGGACGCCTGGTTCATGGGCTTCTCGCCCTATCTGCTCACCGGCTGCTACATCGGCTTCGACCAGCCCAAACCCATGGGCAAGGGCGAGACCGGCGGCCGGGCGGCCCTGCCCATCTGGCTCAACTACCGCAAGGTGGTGGAGGACGACTACCCGGTGGAGGACTTCTCGCGTCCGCCGGGCATCGTCATGGGGACCGTGGACGGCGTGCCCATGGCCTTCAAGGAGGGCACGGAACGCGGCTCCATGGCCATCATGGACGAGGAGCAGGAGAAGGCCTTCTTCACCGACCCCAACGCGCCGCTGGGCAAGGGCGAGGATCTGCTCAAGCAGATGTTCTAGGCCGCTTCCGCCGGCCTTGAGACGCGGCGTCGCCGCGCGCCGCGCCTGCTTTCCGGCATGCCGCCGCCGTTTCCCGCGCCCTGCCGGTCCTGGCGACGGCAGCCCCTTCTCCAGGCGGGTTCTGCGCGGCGAGCGCTTCCGTCCTGGTGTCCCAGAAGCGATGGGCAGGCTGGCCGCGCCCGGGAACGCCATCCCACGTCTCTCTTGGTGCGCAAGTCGAAGTGAAAAAAAGAACTTTTCCCGATCTGTTGATATTGATAATCAATATCATTTATTCGGGTCTGGACTTGCACCATCGAAATGCAACCTGAAGAGGCACGACATGTTCCAACCAGAACACTACGCGGCAGGGGTCGGCGGCGGCGAGGAGTCGGTTTTTCTCAATGGTCGACCGGCCGAACGGGTCGATCTTTTCTCGGTGCGCTTTTCCCTGGAAGGGATGCGGCGCATCGGCGAGGCCATCCTGGCGGTGGCCGAAGCGTATGGCCTGCCCGAGGGCTTGATCCGAAAACGCATGGCAGGGCGGTTGTTCAAGGCGCCGCCGAGCCCGTCGCTGTATTTCCTGTTCCATATGCCGGAGGTCGAGGCCGATATGCATGTGGAAATACCGCCGGTTTATTGGTCCATGAGGGCTGTCGGACAACCGGCGTCCGTCGGTTCCGAGAAGCGTAAGCGGCTTGCCGTGTAGGCGGAAGGGCCTCCTCCGGCAAGGCGTGTCTGCGCCTGGGGTGGGGCCCAGCGGATTCCCCAAAAGCCCATGCTGTCGCGGCATGGGCTTTTTTTGCGCGGCCTGAAAACGGCAGGAGGCGAGGGAGGGCGCTCCCCGGCGGTGAAGCAGCGGGGAATGCCGGGACGCCGGCGCGTGGTCGGCCGGGAAGGCAAGGCGGAGGGCTTGTTGGGGAGTGGAGAGGATGTGGTGATGCGCAATTGGCAATCTTTCGTGGAGTTGAAAAGAAGCAAGGAGTCTGGTGGGTTAAGCTTTATTTGACATTGATAATCATTCGCAATATGCTGCGCCAGCGTACACGGCGTGCTTGTCCCGCCGTCGTGGCGCATGCCTGCCATGCCTCCCAAGATGACCGGTCAACGCAAGGAGCAGCGACGCTCCTTGCCCTCGCGCGTCCCGGGAAGAGCGGCCGCCGGCGGCGGACTGCCCGGGGCCTTCCCGGGAGCGTTCTGGGAGCCTGTCTCGCCATGTGCGTTGTTGGCTCGGCAAATGATGCAATATGAGGAAGAGGCGGTGGGGATGTGGACACGGCTTCAATGAAGATGGAATGTGAAGTCGTTGCCGTAAAGGCGTGCCTCGGACTGTCGTGTCAAGGTTTTTGTGTGCGAAACAACGCATGGATGCCGTATCTCGCGAGCATTCAAGGCGTCGTGTCTTCGTGTTCCGTTTGGTTTTCGAGGCGTATTCGTAGATTGCTGGAATGCGCGGCGGGAAGGAATTTGAGGCGCGTCGAGTGTGGACGCGCAACGCAACGTTTTGATGGCAAATCGTCGCCGATGCTTCAGCCTCTGCGGCCATTGTTCGCGGGTGCCTTATGTATAAAGAGTATGTCCATTTGTTCCGGGGCGTCTCCATCTTGATGATCATAGGGAGTCATGTCGTTGGATCGATGACATGGGAAAATGCTCCTGTTTTGCAAAGAATTCTGGAATCCTTGTTGTATGATTGCTCGATTTGGTTTCTGATAATATCGGGGTTTTTGTTTCGGCATCTGATCGGCAGAAAGTCCTATCTTGATTTTGTCATGGGCAAGGTCAAGAGAGTCCTCTTGCCGTATGTGGTCCTGTCGATCCCTGCGATGTTGTGGATCGTTTCTACTGGATATATGCACTCGATCCCGGAAGAACTTGCGCGTCTGCCTGTTGTGCAGCGAGTGATGTCGCTTTATGTTACCGGAATGCACCTCGGCCCATACTGGTTCATGCCGATGATGTTCGTTTTTTTCGTCTTGGCGCCGCTCTTCATTTATATGGATAAAAAGCCATGGGCATATATTTGTATAATTCCGCTGGGTGTTGTTACATATATGACGGATAGGAACTTCATACAAACGCAATTCAATGATCAGTTGCTGATGCGCCCCGTGGGGAACTGCCTTCATTATGCGTCAGTATTTATTTTCGGGATGATGATTTCCAAATATGAAGACCGCTTCAAGGTGTTCATGGAATATGCGCATCCTGTGCTGATGTCTCTTTGCGTCGTGTTGTTATACTTCATGGTTGTTCCAAAATCGTTCTGCTATCAACTGAACAGTCTGTTCAAAATGATGGTTGCGGTGTTCGTTTTGTATGCATTGTCTGCGCAGACTGTTCCAAATTGTTGTAAAAACGGACTATCATTTTTGGGGAGCATAAGTTTTGGAATGTATTTCGTGCACGGCTATCTTATCGGCACCGGAAGGTACTTCTGGCGAAAATACATTTCCTATACGCTGCCAAGCGGTGATATCGCAATGTATTTGATGAGCGTTGCCGTTGTGGTCGCCCTCTCCGCCGCAGTCATCCTGGGCATGAAAAAAGTACTTGGGAATTATAGTCGATATGTTGTCGGCTGCTAGAGTGGCTGATGCCGGGGTGTATGCCTTGCCGTGCCGTGTGGAAATAGCGCGCAAGGAATGACGTGTTGGCCTGGCTTGCGGGTGGTTTGTGCGGAGAGCATTGGCAAGGGCGGTTCTTTGCTGCGGTGTCTTGTCAAAACCCCAATGCCGATGTGACCGCTGGCCATCGGTCCGAAGCGTTGTAGGCAGTTTGGGTTGAAAACACGGCAAGGTTGACGCAACGCAGGCCAAGCCGCTTTTTTAAAGCGACGAAATGTCCCGCGGCGTGGTGGAGTCTCATTGAAACAGAAAAGGAATGAAATAAGGAGAGTTGTGCCTCGTGAATTTCAATATCGAAAGAATATTGGAAATTTATTTGTGTAGTAATGATCCATTGTCCTGGAGAATAATAAGATAAAATAAAAAAGCAACACGGGCATACCGGTCTTATATACGGTTGTTGTTTGAAACATCCTTAAATATACGGCGTCACTTCTTGGGAGACGTCTTCTTGGCTGCAAGGTTACAATATAAAAATATTTTTTTTCCCATAAACTCCTTTGCTCCGTGACCGATAAGGCCGGCAAGGGTGCACGAAACCAAAGGAGAAACGCCATGAGCACAGATCTCATCAGCCTGAATTATTCCAACTCGTCGACGCTTTCCACCTTGACCGGAAGCTCGTCCACGTCGAGCACGAGTTCCTCGTCGAGCTCGGACTCCACGCAGCTCAACGTGTCCGGGGACGACAAGCAGTTCTCCAAGGGCGCGGAGATGATGCAAAAGCTGAGCGACCTGGCCAGCTCCGACCCGGAGAAGTTCAAGGAAGCGGCCCAGAAGATTTCCGACAGCCTCAGCGAAGCGGCCAGCAACTCGTCGGATTCCAACGAAGCGAAAATGTACAGCGAAATGGCCGACAAATTTTCCGAGGCGGCCCAGTCCGGGGACATGTCCTCCCTGACCCCGCCCAAGGCCCCCAGCGGCGGCAACGCCCAGGCCGCCGCCGCCCAGGCCTACGGCAACGCGTCCCAGCACAGCTCGGGCAGCAACCCCATGGAAAAAATGGACAGCATCATTTCGAGCGCCCTCTCGGGTGTGGGCGCGAGCGAATCCTAGGCCTTTCTCCGCGCGACCTTCCCCGCCGCCCCGGACCGTCCGGTCGGGCGGCGGGGAACGGCCAGCCTCCGACGCCCTTGGTCCCGGGTCGCCTTGACGGCCTGGGCCGGCAGCAGCCGGACGGGAGGTTCAGGAGGGGCCGTCGCCCCTCCTGGCCGCCGGAGGCATCCCCCCCGACTTCGCAACCATCCGCTTACGGCAGTTCCTGGTCTTTGCGGCGGCCGGGGGCGGTGTTTTCGAGGCTCTGGCTCGCGGCCGGCGGGAAGCGCTCGGCGAGGCGGCGCATGTCGGCCAGGTAGCGCCGGAAGCTGCTCAGGTAGAAGGCCAGGGCCGGGGCGAAGTTGCGGCCCACCAGCCCGTCGATGAGCAGTCGGCTGATTTCCTTTTCCCGCAGCAGCACGTCCTGGGAGAGCAGGAACACCCGGCGCTCCTCCAGGGTCATGGCGCGCATGGTCTTGGCCAGGACCGGTCGCGCCTGGGGCTGGTGCATCCAGAAATAGAGGAAGTCCAAGGCGTTGACGATGACGATCTTTTCCAGGTCGCCGCGCCGCTGGCGCAGTTCGGCCATGAGGGTCTTGGGCGCTTCCAGCAGGCTGGCCGCGTCCGCATCGGGGTAGGCCCGCTCGATCTGGCCCTGGGCCTCGTAGAGTTGGCGGCACTTGTCGCGGTAGTCGCGGATGCGCAGGCGCACGTAGCGCGTCCGGTCGGCCAAACCCTCGATGCCGGCGGCCACGCAGTCCGAAGCGAACTTGGACACGATGGCGGCGAAGGGCTCCAGGGCGGCCTCGGGCGCGGCCGCGCCCGAGAGGCGAAGCGCCAGGGCCAGGCCGTGGTTGATGCCAAGGGCCAGAGGGATGGACAGGATGCTGCGGAAGAGGTTCCCCACGGCGGCGGCCGTGGGCAGGCCCCGGTAGAGGTTGTGGCTGGCCAGGTACAGGCCGTTGGCCAGGGCCATGACCGCGAAAAGGGCCAGGGGGTTGGTGGCCGTGGTGATGCCGAGCGCCTGGTCCAGGAGGAGCTTACGCACGAGGATGTCGAGCAGGGGCACGGAAAAGCCGGTGTAGAAAAGCGAATCCGCGATGCGGTCGACGCTGACGTAGTCCGTAAGGGCCAGCATGGGGCTGCGGTGCAGGCCGCCGCAGCCGATGGCCGCCTGAATGATGTTGCGAAGGCCGGTGATGCCGAACCAGATGCAGGCCCCGCCGTAGGCCAGCACCCACCAGGAATTGACCGCCGCGAAGGAGGCGGCGGCCACGCCGAACCCCACGAGGATCTTCAGCGTGTTTTTCAGCGTGCCGCTCACGTAGCGCCATTGCAGTCGGGCGCGGCGGCGCGTGGTCTCGGCGGCGAGCCGGTCGCCGGTGGTTTCCTGGATGCCGCCCAGGGTGTGGATGTTGGCCGTTTCCGGCGTGGCCTTGTAGTGGCGGCGCACGATCCAGGACAGCCGCCAGCGGTGGCCGGCCAGGCGCAGGCCGGGCAGCTCGCGCAGGCGGCGCAGAAGCCGCGTGCACGGCCCGGGCGTGAAGGCGTCGGGCAGGGCGGAAAGGCGCGGGGTCACGGCCACGCCCACGGGGATGGCCCGGCGCAGGCTTTCCCGCGGCGAGTGCATCCGGCGGGCCAAATGGGCCCTGGCCCTGGCCGGCAGGGTGTCGGCCACCACCAGCCCCATGCCGTGGCTGCGGGTGGACCGGCCGGCGGAGTCCGAGCCCAGGCGCGCGCCCAGGGGGGCGCGGCGGTAGGCGTCGCACAGCCCGGCCGCTTCCTGGCGCAGTTCCAGGAGCCGCGCCGCCGCGTCCGCCTCGCCGGCCTGGGAGGCCGAGGCCGCCGCGGCGACGAGCAGGCGCTTGACCGCCGCCACGTCGCCGGCGTTGCAGGCGGCCAGCAGCTCCAGGGAGCCGTCCGTGGACTGGGGCAGGGTCTCGAAGACGCGCAGGTTGAAGATTTCCAGATGGGTGACCGCGCCCTGGCAGGCGAAAAGGGCCGGCAGCACGTCCTGCTGGCGCAGCTCCGCCGCGACGAGCGTCAGCCTGGCCGGCCGGTGCAGCCCGGCCAGGCGTCTGGCCAGGGCGGCCGGGGACTGCCCCAGGCGCTCGGGCAGCGCCTCGCCCGGCGCGGCCGCGTCCGGCGGGGTGATCTCCGGGTTGGCCCGGCGCGACAGGCAGCCGCCGAGCAGGGCCTCCACCTCCAGGGCGTCGCAGGCCTCGCCCAGGGCTTTCCACTCCGGGCCGTCCCCGGGCAGGTGGGCCAGTTCCCCGGCCCGGGCCTCGAGCAGCGGCAGGGCCAGCTCGTGGATGTAGCGGGCCAGGTGGTAGGCGCTCGGCTGTCCCGCGCCGACAAAGGCCAGGAAGGCCTCGGCGGCCGGCGGCGGCAGGGGGAGGCCCGTGGCGGCGCGAAGTTTCGGGCCGTGGCGTTCGTTGAAGGCGGCGAGCAGGGCCAGGGCGTTGTCGCGCCAGCGCGCCGACACGGCCCGGCCCTCGTCCATGAACCGGCGCACCTCGGGTCGGCCCAGGAAAGCGGCGAAGCTCCACGGCTCGGTCAGCCCCTCGGGCGTCCACAGGAGCTTGACCGGCCGCTCTCCCTGGCGGGCCATGCACTCGACGGCGATGTCCGCGGCCAGGCCCATGACGGCGGCCGCCTCCAGCAGTTCGGCCGCCGTTTCCTGGCGCACGAAGTGGTAGTGGACCACGGTCAGGCGGCGGATGCCCTTGATCCAGGCGTCGAGGACCAGGTGGGTGGGCGATTTGCGGCCCTTGGTGCTGGCGTCGTGGACGTGGTCGTCGAAGGCGATCTGGTTCTGGGCCTCGGGCATCTCCAGCAGGTGGCGCTCGGCCAGCAGCCGGCGCACCACGCGCGGCTTGCCGGTCACGGCGGCGCGGAAGTCGTGGGCCAGCTCCAGTCGGCGGCGGGGGTCGCCCCCGGCCCGTACCAGGTCCTTCATGATCTGCAGGAGCACCCGGGCGGTGTTCTTCTCCAGGCCCGACTCGGCCGTGACCAGCACCTCGTCGCGCAGGGAACGCAGGGCGGCGAGCCGCTGCTCGACCTGGTCCGCCTCCAGGGAGCCCATCAGCCGGGCCGTGGCGTAGGCGATGCGCAGCTCGCGCGGGGCGGCCATTTCCTTGATGCCGTGGGGGTGGAGGTAGGGGGCGAGCAGCCGCTTGAGGCTCGAGGAGGGGTGGGCCAGCACGTCGTCCACCAGCTCCAGCAACACCCTGTCCCGCCGGTCGAAGTGCAGGCGGGACCAGATGCCCTCCGGCGTCGTCTTCGCGTCGTCCGGGGCGGCGGGGGCCGATGCCGGCTTGTCGGTAAGGGAAGTCATGAGTGTTTCATATGTTACGAAAAAAAGGGGCCCTTGGGAAGGGGGGAGCCGGCCGGGCGGCGGCGTCCTGGACCGGATGCGCCGGCGGAACTTGGCCTGGGGGCGCGGTTTTGCTAAAAGCGTAAAGGCGCGGCCGGGCCAAGGGCCGCCCTGGGAGGCATTATGGGCAAACGCAAAGTTCCCGCCGAGGCGTACGATCTGGTCGCGGATGCGGCCCGGGAGGTGCGGCGACTGGAGGCCGAGGCCTCGCGGGCGCTGCACGAGGACGGGGACGCCGCCGCGCACCGGGCCAGACTCACGGAGAAATGCCTGGCCCTGGAGGCCCTGCCCGAGGCGGCGTCCGGGGCGCTCGCGGGCAGCGACGCCGACGGCGCGGCCGCCTTCGCTTCCGGGCTCGAGGATTTCGCGCGCCGGGCCGGCATGGCCCTGTCCCTGGAGAGCATCTTCTTCATGGGCGCGCTGCTCTATCCGGAAGACTACCAGGACGGCGATCCCAACGACCTGGAACGCTTCCTGGACCGCTTCGAGGCGGCGTAATGGACGCCATGCAGGTTTTTTCCCCCATTGCCGTAAACGGCATGCGCATGGCCAACCGCTTCGTCCGTTCGGCCACGGCCGAGGGCCTGGCCGCGCCCGACGGGTCGGTCACGGACCGGCTGGAAGCGACCTTGGCCACCCTGGCCAAGGGCGGGGTGGGGCTGGTCATTTCCGGCCACGCCTACGTGGAGAAGCGCGGCCAGGCCGGGGGCGGCCAGATGGGCGTGCACACGCCCGCCATGGAGGCCGGCGTGGCCAGGCTCGCCCGGTGCGTCCACGCCCACGGCGGCCGGTTCGTGGTCCAGCTGGCCCATGCCGGCGGCCGGGCCGCGTCGGCCCTGTCCGGGGAGCCGGCCGTGGGGCCGTCCGAGAGCGAGGGAAACGCGGCCGCCGGCATCGGGCCGAGCGGGGCCATGACCGCCGAGGACCTGGCCCGGGTCCAGGCAGCCTTCGGCGCGGCCGCCGCGCTTTGCCGCGACGCCGGCGCGGACGGGGTGCAGATCCACGCCGCCCACGGCTATGGCCTGAGCCAATTCCTTTCGCCGCGCACCAACCGCCGCAGCGGGGCCTACGGCGGGTCGCTGGAAAACCGGGCCCGGCTGCTGCTCGAAACCGTGGGGGCCATCCGCAGCCTGGTCGGCCGGGATTTTCCGCTGCTCGTCAAGATCAACAGCGAGGATTTCATCGAGGGCGGCCTGACCGCGGCCGAGAGCCGGCAGGTCGTGACCTGGCTCGAGGCGGCGGGCGTGGACGCGGTGGAACTTTCCGGCGGCTGCCTGGATTCCGGCCGGCTCTCGCCGGTGCGGCCCGGCCGGTTTCCCATCCCGGAAGGCGAGGCCTGGTACCGCGAGTCGGCCAGGGCGCTCAAGGCCCAGGGACTGGGCATCCCGCTCATCCTGGTCGGCGGCGTGCGCAGCCTGGAAACGGCCGAGGACGTCGTGGCCTCGGGCACGGCCGACATGGTGGCCCTGTCCCGGCCGCTCATCCGCGAGCCCGGGCTGGTGGCGCGCTGGCGCTCCGGCGACGCTTCCCCGTCGGCCTGCGTGAGCGACAACCTGTGCTTCGTGCCCCTGCGCAAGGGCGAGGGCGTCTCCTGCCTCACCGAGGCCCGGGAAAAACGCCGGGCCGCGTCGCGCCCGCAATGAAGTAATAGGGAATGCCTCCGGCGGGGGGGGGGGGGGGGGGGGGGGGGGGGGGGGGGGGGGGGGGGGGGGGGGGGGGCGGGGGGGGGGGGGCGGGGGGGGGGGGGGGGGGGGGCGACGGTGCCGGCGGCGACCGTCAGCTTCACGACGCCGTCGAGCGTGCGGCCGTGGAAGCAGGAGTTGCCCGAGCGGCTGGCGTAGCCGTGCGCGCCGACGACCCACTGCTCGCGCAGGTCGACGAGCGCGAGGTTGGCCGGCCGGCCAACGTCCAGCCGCGGGATGCAGACGTCGAACAGGGCGGCGCCGGAGGTCAGCTTCTCGATCAGCAGCTCCAGTCTCAGCACGCCCGGCTTGACCAACTCGGTGTAGACCGCGGCGAACGAGGTCTCCAGCCCGGTGACGCCGTTGGGCGCCTGCTCGAACGGGACCTCCTTCTCGTGCGCGGCGTGCGGCGCGTGGTCGGTCGCGATGCAGTCGATCGTGCCGTCCTTGAGGCCGGCGATCAGCGCCTGGCGGTCGGACTCGGCGCGCAGCGGCGGGTTCATCTTGAAGCGCGTGTCGAGCCCGAGGACGGCCTCGTGCGTGAGCGTCAGATGGTGCGGCGAGGCCTCGCCGGTCACCTGCGCCCCTCTCCCCTTCCAGTACGCGAGCGCCTCGACCGACTCGGCTGCCGACAGGTGCTGGAAGTGCATCCGGCCGCCCTCGAAGGCGGCCAGCGCCGCATCGCGCGCGACGATCGTCGACTCGCCGATCGAGGGGTAGCCGGCGAGCCCGAGCCGCGCCGACACCTCGCCCTCGTGCACGACGCAGCCGTTGGAGAGCGCCGGGTCCTCCTCGTGCAGCCCGAGCACGCCGCCGCACAGCCGCTGGTACTGGAGCGCCTTGCGCAGCATGCCGGCGGAGACGACCGGCATGCCGTCGTCGGTGAAGCCGAGCGCGCCGGCGTCGCGCAGCGCGGCCATCTCGGTCATCTCCTCGCCGCCGCGCCCGCGCGTGATCGCGGCGAGGAAGCCGACCGGGACGCGCGCCTGCAGCTCGGCCGCCTCGCGCAGCGAGCGCAGCACCGGCGCGGTGTCGATCGTCGGCGTCGTGTTCGGCATCGCGATCACGGCGGTGAAGCCGCCGGCGGCGGCGGAGGCGGTGCCGCTGGCGAGGTCCTCCTTGTGCTCCTGGCCGGGCGTGCGGAGGTGGACGTGCGGGTCGACGAAGCCCGGGAAGAGGTGCTGGCCCTCGGCCTCGACCGTCTCGGCCCCCTCCGGCGCGGCGAGCGTGCCGGGCGCGCCGAGCTCGGCGATCTCGCCGTCGCGCACGAGCAGGTCGCCGGGGCCGTCGAGGCCGGTCCGCGGATCGAGCAGGTGGGCGCCGCGGATCAGCAGGTCGGCCCGGTGGCCGCCGCGGAAGAAGAGACCCTTGACCATCAGGCGGCCACCACGCTTTCGACGTCGGAGTTGAGGGTGAGCGGCGCTCTGGCGTTCGCGCCGGCGAGCAGCTCGTAGAGGACGGCCATGCGCACGACGACGCCGGCCTCGACCTGCTCGGCGATCAGCGCCTGCGGCGAGTCGATCGCCTCGCCCGACAGCTCGACGCCGCGGTTGACCGGACCGGGGTGCATCAGCAGCTGGTGCGGTTGGAGCCGCTCGGCGTTGACCTGGTAGCGGGCCGCGTACTCGCGCAGCGAGGGGACGTACGCCTCCTCCATCCGCTCGCGCTGCATCCGCAGCACGTAGACGACGTCGGCCTCCGGCAGGCGGTCGAGCGTCGGCTCGACGGCGCAGCCGAGCGCCTCGATCCCGCGCGGGATCAGCGTCGGCGGCCCGGCCAGCGTCACCTGCGCGCCCATGCGCGCGAAGGCGAGCACGTCGGAGCGGGCGACGCGCGAGTGCAGCACGTCGCCGACGATCCAGATCTTGACGCCGTCGAGCGAGCCGAGCCGCTGGCGCAGCGTGAAGACGTCGAGCAGCGCCTGCGTCGGATGCTCGTGCTTGCCGTCGCCGGCGTTGACGACGGCGGCGTCGGTCCAGCCGGCGACCAGCTGCGCGGCGCCGGCGTGCGGCGAGCGGATCACGATCGCGGCCGGGTCGTAGGCGCTCAGCGTCGCGATCGTGTCCTTCAGCGACTCGCCCTTGGTGTGGCTTGAGGTCGCGGCGCGGATCGAGACGAGGTCGGCCGACAGCCGCTTGGCGGCCAGCTCGAACGAGCTGCTGGTGCGGGTCGAGGCCTCGTAGAAGAGGTTGACGACGGTGCGGCCGCGCAGTGCCGGCACCTTCTTGATCTCGCGTCCGGCGACCTCGGCGAACGAGGCCGCGCGGTCGAGCACGCGCTCGATCCCGGCGCGGTCGAGGTCGTCGATCGACAGCAGGTGCTTCACGTCGTCGTCACCTCCTGGGTGGCGGTGCTCGCTTCGGAGATCGTGACCTCGTCGACGTCGTCGAGCTCCTCGACGCGGACGTTGACGCGCTCCTCGCGCGCGGTCGGAAGGTTCTTGCCGACGTAGGCGGGGCGGATCGGCAGCTCGCGGGGGCCGCGGTCGGCGAGGACCGCGAGCTGGAGGCGCGCCGGGCGGCCGTAGTCGAAGACGGCCTCGATCGCGGCGCGCACGGTGCGGCCGGTGTAGAGCACGTCGTCGACGATCACGACGGTCAGGCCGTCGAGCGGGAAGTCGAGGTGCGAGGCGTGCACGACCGGCGCGCTGGGCCGCGTCGCGAGGTCGTCGCGGTAGAAGGCGATGTCGATGTCGCCGAGCGGCGGGGCGCCGTCGAGCAGATCGGAGACGAGCGCGTGCAGGCGGGCGGCCAGCACGGCACCGCGCCGGTGGATGCCGACGATCGCGAGCTGCTGGGCGGGGTTCTTCTCGACGATCTCATGCGCGATGCGCACGAGGGTTCGCCGCATGTCGTCGCGGTCGAGTACGACCTTCTCGTCACTCACACGTGCCTTCCTGGCCTCACGGGACCGGGTTAAAGGAACGGAAACTCGCTCCACCCTAGCAACGGGGGCGGGCGGAACGGCGCCCGGGCCGGCGCCGGCGGCGGTCGTCGCTCAGCGGCGGCGGAGCTTGATGCGGACCGTCGAGCCGCGCTCCAGCAGCGTGTCGGCGGCCGGGTCCTGCTCGGCGACCTCCCAGTTGGAGTCGACGATCGTGCCGAACAGGCCGCCGTCCTGCTCCTTCACCATGAAGCCGGCGCGCTCGAGCCGCTGGTGGGCGACGTCGAGCCGCTCGCCGGCGACGTCGGGGACGGCGGTGCGGGTGATGACGGTCTCGTCGCCGCTCAGCGGCGGCGCTCTGCTGAGCACGGTGACGGTGCGGGCTCTCGGCTCCTCGGCGCTGCCGATCCCGAGCGCGACGACGAACAGCACGCCGACGAGGAAGCCGCAGGCGACGCCGAGCGCGACCGCCGTCCAGCTGGCCGGCCGTCTGGGGCTCATCGGCCCGGCTCCGCGGCGGCGACCTCGTCGACTGCCGCGAC
>JAEWCY010000056.1 GCA_023390395.1 Pseudomonadota bacterium
AGTTCGATCTCCTTGGCCACGGTCACGCCGTCCTTGGTGATGATCGGCGAGCCGAAGGACTTCTCGATGACCACGTTGCGGCCCTTGGGACCGAGGGTCACCTTCACGGCGTTGGCCAGCTTGTCGACGCCTCTTTTGAGCTTCTCGCGGGCCTTGGAATCGAACAGGATCTCTTTGGCAGCCATGTATGCTTCTCCTTGTTAGGAATGAAAGTCGTGATGATCCGAAAGGGGGTATGCCGTGGCCTTAGGCTTCGATGACGGCCAGGATGTCGTCCTCGCGCATGACCAGGAAATCCTCGTCGTCGAGCTTGATTTCCGTGCCGGCGTACTTGTTGAAAAGGACCAGGTCGCCCTTTTCGACGTGCATCTTCATGTGCTTCCCGTCATCGGCGATCTTGCCCGGGCCCACGGCGATGACCTCGCCCTTCATGGGCTTTTCCTTGGCGGAATCGGGGATGATGATGCCGCCTTTGGTGACTTCTTCCTGCTCCAGACGCTTGACAAGCACACGGTCGCCCAAGGGTTTGAGCTTCATACGGTAACCTCCAGTGGTGTTTGGCGGATTCGGCCCGGCTTGGCACTCGCCCGAGGGGAGTGCTAGCGGCGGGCGGGAATGTATGTAACCACATCATGGTGAAAGGCAAGGGGGGCGGGCGAAAAAATTTCGGATCAGGGGCGGGAAAGTTTCGGCCCCGGGCAATGGGCTGAAAACGTGTGATTTTTCATAATTCCGACTGTGGTAGTGCCTGTTTCCCGTAGCGGAAGGGAGGCGTCCGGCGGGATTTTTCCTGGAGAGAAGCCCTTGTGAAAGGAATCACGCTATTGCACTCACTGGCATTTTCTTATAGGAGGCCTAAACTTGACGCTCTCTCCCATGGGGCCTAGAGTTTTCCAAAGCAGGCGGCCGCGTTGCTCTTGGATTGCTCTGCCTCGCGGCGGGGGCAGGGCGTGTGTCCATGGCGGTCCCTAAACTTTTTTCCGAGGTGCCTATGCTCGACACGTTGGTCTTTGCGACGGTGCTGTTGCCGTTTCTGGTAGCAGCCGTGTTGCTCGTTTTGCGAGAGCAAAACGTGCGCAAGGTCATCCTGGTGGCCACGGCGGGAGTGCTCGTGCTCGCGTCGCTGGCGATGCTGCGCGGCGGAGCGTTCATCCTGTCGCCGGCCCCGCTGTATGACTCGCTCGTCACCCTGGGCGATTTCGTCATACTGCTCGTGGTGCTGTTCGTCGGTATAAAACGCAGGAACCAGATCATCATCTGGCTCACCGCGGCGCAGATTCTCGGGCTCGTCTGGCTCGACTTCTTCATGGTCGAGGGACACGGAACCACCCCGGCGTTTTTCGCCGACGACCTGAGCCTGATCATGGTGTGCATCATCTCCATCGTGGGTTCGCTGATCGCCGTGTACGGCATCGGCTACATGAAGGAGCACGAGGAGCACCTGCACCTGGCCAAGTCGAAACAACCCCGCTTCTTCTTCTTCATCGTGCTGTTCCTGGGGGCCATGAACGGCCTGGTTCTGGCCAACAACCTGCTGTGGATGTACTTCTTCTGGGAATGCACCACCCTGTGCTCGTTCATGCTCATCGGCCATGACGACACGGAGATCGCCCGCAAAAACGCCGAACGCGCCCTGTGGATGAACGTGCTCGGCGGCACGGCCTTCCTGTTCGGCCTCATCATCCTCCAGAAGGTGGCCGGCACCCTGTCCCTGGCCGACATCCTGGCCCGCGGGCCGGAATTCGCCGTGGCCGGCGGAGCCATCCTCATCCCCATGTTCCTGCTGGTCTTCGCCGGCATGACCAAGGCCGCCCAGGCCCCGTTCCAGAGCTGGCTCACGGGGGCCATGGTCGCGCCCACCCCGGTCTCGGCGCTGCTGCACTCCTCCACCATGGTCAAGGCCGGCGTGTACATCATCGTGCGCCTGGCCCCGATCTACGCCGGCACGTACCTCAGCAACTTCATCGCGCTGTTCGGGGCCTTCGTGTTCCTGGCCACGGCCGCCCTGGCCGCCGGCCAGTCCAACGGCAAGAAGGTCCTGGCCTACTCCACCATCTCCAACCTGGCGCTGATCATCGCCTGCGCCGGCATCAACACCCCGGCCGCCATCACCGCGGCCATCCTGCTCATCATCTTCCACGCCATTTCGAAGGCCCTGCTGTTCCTGTGCGTGGGAGCCATCGAGCAGAAGATCGGCTCGCGCGACATCGAGGACATGCGCGGCCTCTACGCCCGCATGCCCCGCACGGCGATCATCACCATCATCGGCGTGATCACCATGATGCTGCCTCCCTTCGGCATGCTCATGGCCAAGTGGATGGCCATCGAATCGGCCCAGGGCCAGTTCCTGGTCATGATCATGCTGGCGCTGGGTTCCGGCCTGACCGTGCTCTTCTGGTGCCGCTGGGCCGGCATCCTGCTGGCCACGCCCTTCGGCAAGCCCCAGCCCGAGGCCCAGGCCTGCTCCGTGCGCCTGCCCCTGGTGATCCTGGCCGCCATGGCCGTGCTGGTGAGCCTGGCTTCCCCCTTCGTCTACAACGGACTGGTCGCCCCGGTGGTGGCCATGTATTACAAGGCCGCGGCCTATACCACCAGCTACGGCAACTTTGATTCCGGCTCCGGCGTGTTCATCGTCTACCCGCTGTTCGTCCTTCTGGGCCTCGGCCTCTACTTCGCCGTCAAGCAGTCGCGCAAGGTGACGGCCGCCCAGATCTCCGCTCCCTACATGTGCGGCGAACAGCAGACCGTCGATGGCAAGGCCGGCTTCCTCGGCCCCCTGGGCCAGCACGTGGCCGCCGCCTCCGGCAACTACTACCTCGAGCAGTTCTTCGGCGAGGCCGTGCTGTCGAAGTGGATCAACGTCGTCGCCCTGGCCGTGCTCGTGATCATGCTTTTCGGAGGCGCCCTGTGATCACCAAAATCATCATCGCCATATTGGCCCTGGTCCTGGCCCCCATCGCGGGGGCGCTCATCACCGGCGTGGACCGCCGGGTCACCGCCTGGCTCCAGTCCCGCTACGGTCCGCCCATCCTCCAGCCCCTGTACGACGTGTTGAAGCTTTTGGGCAAGGAGCCCATGGTCACCAACACCTGGCAGGCCCTTTGCGCCTACGTCTACGTGGTCGCGGCCGCGCTGTCCGTGGTGCTGCTCTTTCTCGGCTCCGACCTGCTGCTCATCTTCTTCGTCCTGACCGTGGGCGCGGTGTTCCTGGTCATGGGCGCGCTCGCCTCCCCCTCGCCCTACAGCCAGGTGGGCGGCCAGCGCGAACTGCTCCAGATGCTCGCCTACGAGCCCCTGCTCATCCTCGTCTTCGCCGCCATCGCCATGGTCACGGGCAGCTTCAAGGTGAGCGCCGTGTTCGAGC
Organism: Pseudomonadota bacterium; assembly: GCA_023390395.1. Lineage (GTDB taxonomy): Bacteria > Desulfobacterota > Desulfovibrionia > Desulfovibrionales > Desulfovibrionaceae > Solidesulfovibrio. The sequence continues at coordinate 3,365 of JAEWCY010000056.1, forward strand.
TGTCGCGGCCCATGCTCTACGACATCCCGCTCATGTTCATCGTGCTCGGCTACGCGCTGACCATCAAGCTGCGCAAGTCGCCCTTCGACATCTCGGCCTGCCACCACGCCCACCAGGAACTGGTGCGCGGAGTGTACACCGAATACTCCGGCCCCTACCTGGCCATGATCGAGATCGCCCACTGGTACGAGGTGATCCTGGTGCTGGGCTTTTGCGGTCTGTTCTGGTCCACGAGCGTCGTCGGCATGATCGTCCTGGTGGCGCTGACCTACCTGGCCGAAATCATCGTGGACAACGTCACGGCGCGCCTGACCTGGCGCTGGATGCTCAAGTCGGCCGTGGGCATGGGCGTGGTCCTGACCATCGTCAACATGCTGTGGCTCTACGCGCAATAACGGCCGACCGCCCAAGGAGAACCCATGTTAGGCAACATGATCAATAAAGGACGCATCAAGTCCCCGTGGGTGGTCCACTTCGACTGCGGCAGCTGCAACGGCTGCGACATCGAGGTGCTGGCCTGCCTCACCCCCATCTACGACATCGAGCGCTTCGGCATCATAAACGTCGGCAACCCCAAGCACGCCGACGTGCTGCTGGTCACCGGCACCGTCAACCAGCGCAACAAGCACGTGCTCAAAAACATCTACGACCAGATGCCCGGACCCAAGGCCGTCATCGCCATCGGCGCCTGCGGCTGCACCGGGGGCGTCTTCCGCGAGGCCTACAACGTGGTCGGCGGCGTGGACAAGGTCATTCCCGTGGACGTCTACGTCCCGGGCTGCCCGGCCCGGCCCGAGGCCATCATCGACGGCGTCGTGGCCGCCCTGGAAAAGGTCAAGGCCCTGCTCGGCATGACCGCCTAGGGCCCGTCGCGCCGCGTAAACGACCCAACCGGGGCCCGGCCCCGCATCGAGGATACGAACGTGCTGGAAACCATACCCCTGAGCCTCGAAGCCGTGCGCGACATCGCCAAGGAGTGCTTCGACGAGGGCTGGCGGCTGGTCACCATGTCCGCCAACCAGGTCGGCGACGACAGCTTCGACATTCTTTATCACTACGATAAAGACCTGGTCATGAGGCACTACCGCCTGACCATTCCCAAGGAAACCGTCGTCCCGAGCATCTCGCCGGTGTACTTCGCCGCGCTCCTCGTGGAGAACGAGATCCGCGACCAGTTCGGCGTCTGCTTCTCCGATATCGTGCTCGATTTCGGCGGAGCCCTGTATCTTGAAGAAGAAGTCCGCGCCATGCCGTTCTGCAAGGTCAGCGTGGCTCAAAAACAGTGCTAACGAGGGAACCTTATGGCCCGTACTATATTGCCGTTCGGACCGCAGCATCCCGTCCTGCCGGAGCCGCTGCACCTGAAGCTGACCATCGAGGACGAGACCGTCGTCGAGGCCTTGCCGACCCTGGGCTACGTGCACCGCGGACTTGAGAAGCTGTGCGAGGTCCGCGACTTCAACCAGATGATCCAGATCGTCGAACGCGTCTGCGGCATCTGCTCCTGCCTGCACGCCCTGTGCTACTGCGAGGGCGTGGAGCAGATCATGGGCGTCGAGGTACCCCGGCGCGCCAAGTACCTGCGCACCATCTGGGGCGAGCTGCACCGCATGCATTCCCACCTGCTGTGGCTGGGGCTTTTCGCCGACGCCTTCGGCTTCGAGAGCCTGTTCATGCAGTTCTGGCGGGTGCGTGAGCGCATCATGGACATCATGGAAGCCACTTGCGGCAACCGCGTCGTGGTCTCCGTCAACGTCATCGGCGGCGTGCGCCGCGACCTGACCCCCGAACAATGCCAGTGGATCGAAGAGCAGCTCGCCGTCTCCGAAAAGGAGATCAAGCAGCTCTCCGACACCATCCTGAACGACTACACCGTCAAGAAGCGCACCGTGGGCAAGGGCGTGCTGACCAAAGAGCAGGCCTACCAGCTCGGCGCGGTCGGCCCCATGCTGCGCGGTTCCGGCTGGGCCCAGGACGCCCGACAGACCGGCTACGCCGCCTTCGGCGAACTCGGCTTCGACCCCATCGTCGAATACGGCGGCGACTCCTACGCCCGCTGCGCCGTGCGCTTCCGCGAAACCCTCCAGTCCATCGACATCGTGCGCCTGGCCATCGCCCGCATGCCGGCCGGCGAAACCGCGGCCAACGTGTCCGGAGCCATGGAGGACGACACGCCCACGCCCGTCTCGGCCGGCGAGCGCCGCGACATCATGCAGGCCTACAACCGCGACAAGCGCCACCGCCTGGCCGCCGCGCCGCCGCCCAACCTCGACCTGCCCGCCGGCCTCGTGGCCGCCAAGGTCAAGGGCAAGCCCGACGGCGAGGCCGTCACCCGCGTGGAGCAGCCCCGCGGCGAACTCATGTACTACCTCAAGGGCAACGGTTCGAAGAACATGGAGCGCGTGCGCATCCGCACTCCCACCTTCGCCAACATCCCGCCGCTTCTCGCCATGTTGCCGGGGTGCGAGCTGGCCGACGTGCCGGTCATCGTGCTGTCCATCGACCCCTGCATCAGCTGCACCGAACGGTAAAAAAAGGAGCGCCCTTTCATGTTCAACATGACCAAGAACGTCGTCACGAACCTGCTGACGAAAAGCTCCACCCGGCTGTATCCCATTGCCGTGCGGGGCCATTTCGAGGGGTTCCGGGGGACGCTCGTCTGCAACGTCGACGAGTGCATCTTCTGCCGCACCTGCATGATCAAATGCCCGTCCCAGTGCATCGCCGTGGACAACAAGGCCGGCACCTGGGCCTGCGACGCCATGGCCTGCGTGTACTGCGGCGTGTGCGTGGACGTGTGCCCCACCAGCTGCCTGTCCATGACCAAGGAACACCGTCCGGTGGCCACCGAGCACCAGACGATCTTCCTCCAGGGCGTGCCCAAGAAAAAGAAAAAGGAGGAGGCCGCGGCCGAGTAACCGCCGCGACTTCCTCTCCTACGCGACGCCCGCCGCCGGACAACCGGCGGCGGGCGTTTGTCTTTTCCGTCGAGGCCCTCTATGCTCGCTATATGGACAACACGGCCTGGAAAGCGGTTCACGGAACGCGGGACCGTATCCGGCTGGCGGGCATCCTGGTCTTTTGCCTGTGCCTGGGGGCGCACCTGCTCGTGGCCCTCGTCTGGGGCCTAGCCGGCGGGCGGCCCGAGCGCCGCGTGGAACCCCGGGGGTATGACGACGTGCTTGGCGACCTGGAGCCCCGGCTGCGCGTCACGGACCGGGAAATCGCCGGCCTGCCGTACCGGGTCACGACCAATGACCAGGGATTTCGCGGGACCCGTCCCGTCACCGCCCGGCGCGAGCCGGGTTCGCTTCGCGTCCTGTGCCTGGGCGACTCCTTCACCTACGGCGTCGGCGTCGACGACGCCGCGGCCTACCCGGCCCAGTTGGAGACGCTCCTGGCCAGCCGCCTGCCCGGCCTCGACGTGGAGGTCGTCAACGCGGGCGTGCCCTTCTACGACCTCTTCGACGAGTTGTCCTACTACCGGGAAAAAGGCGCGCGCCTGGCTCCGGACGTGGTTGTGCTCCAGTTCTACATCAACGACCTGGAAGCCATGGCCGGCTCGTTTTTCCGCGAGGATCTGCTGGTGCGCCAGGGCGGCGACTACAACGTCTTCGAGCAAGCCCTGGGCCTGGAAGCCGTGCAGCGCCGGATCAACGCCTGGCTGGCGACGCGGCTCCCGGGACTTGCCGGGCTCCTGCGTTTCTCGGACGCCCCCCAGGGGCCTGCCCGGGCCGAAACCGGGAGGTTCGCTTCCTACCACCTGCGCCCGACGCCCGCCGAACAGGCGTTGCTCCACGACCGTGGCCGGCTCCTGTCCGATCGTTACGCAGCGGACGCCAATCGGTTGTGGGACAATTACCGCCGGGCGCTTCTGGAATTTCGCGACGCCGTGGCCGCGTCCGGCGCGAAGCTGCTGTTCGTCATCGCGCCGGACGCCATGCAAATCCGGGAGGACCTGAACCAGCCCGCCGCCGCCCTGGCGCCGTTTTGCCGCCGCAACGGCATCCCGATCCTGGACATGACCAGACAGTTCCGGGCCATGTCCGGCGAAAAGGTCGAGCGGTATTTCCTGCTGCCCCGAAACGCCCACCTCAATGGCGACGGCAACACGATCTGGGCCGACGCGGTGGCCGATTCCCTGCGCGTGACGCGCCGGGAGGGGCGCATCGAGGTCGCGGTCGAACCTGCCTGGCCGGCCTTCGGCTACGAGGACCCGATCCGGGTGAATCTCCGTTTCACCGACGACGGGGTGGCCCCCATCGAAAAAGGGCCGCTTCGCGTCAGCGTCGTGCGCAGCCGCAACCTCCTGCCCTGGTCCATCGACACCGGGCAGGCACGAAATCGCATAAAGGGAGTGATGCCCGACATGACGCGCGCGCCCCAGGCGGAACTCGTGCTGCGCCTGGACAGCGACACGCCCCTCGATCAGGTCTCGGTCACGCTTTTCCGCAAGCTCGCGCCGCCCGTCAACGGCTACGTCCTGCTCGGCTGGTCCCGGCGGGATGGGGATTATGCAACGGTCATGTTCGGAACGGATGCCGACGTGGCGACGCCGGAAAGCTATGAAACCGGCCGATTGGCGGAAATCGACCTGCGCGACGCCCCGGCCAGGCAGCTGTTCTTACGGCTGGAGCTGCGCAACGAGGCCCGAATCTTCGCCGAGTCCCTCGATCCGCCCTGGCGGCGCTTCGAGATCGTCGGCTATCCCAGCCGGGAAGACGAAGCCCTCAGCGGCGCAGCCACAGATAGGCCCGCGTCGCCAGGCGGTCCAGCACCACCGCCGGATTGACCGTGAGGATCAAGGCCTCCTGGCTCTCCGCCAGCAGCAGGTCCAGCCGGCGCGGCACGTCCGGATCATGGCACATGCCGAGCATGGCCCCGAGCTCCGTGTCCTGCCCGCCGGCCAGAAACGCCGCCAGCTCCCGCGACAGCTCCGTCAGCACCCGCTCGGCGCAGGCCCGCGACGGCCGGCCCTTGGCAGCCGTGAACCAGCCCCGGCCCGTGCGCCAAAACGAATGCAGCCCGTCCAGCAGCGGCCAGGGATCGTCGTCGCCGCCGGAGGGCGTCGGCTCGGCCGTGTCCGGCCAGGCCAGGGTCATGACGAAAGACCGCGAGACCAGCGTCGGGAAAAGCCGCTCCCGCTGCGGCGCGAGCAGCACGAACACGTTGCCCGGCCGGGGCTCCTCCATGGCCTTGAGCAGCGCATTGGCCGCCTCCTCGGTCAAGCCCTGGGCCTCGGCCAGCAGAATCACCCGCTTGCCCGACCCGCGCGGCGGCTCGCCCACCAGCAGCCGCACCTCGCGCATGGCGTCCACCTTGATCGTCTCGGACGCGCCGTCGAAATAATGCAGATCGCGAAACACGTTCTCCAGGATCTGCAAGCAGGTGGCGCACGTCCCGCAAGGCGGCGTCGCGGCCTGGCAATTGAGCCGGGCCGCGAAATACAACCCCGCCGCGCCGCGGTCCTCCACCGATCCGCCCTCCAGGATCACCGCCTGGGGCACGGCCCGGGCCAGGGCGTCCAGGCCGGCCAGCACGTGCGCCTGGCGCGGCGAAACGCCGAAAATCGCGGCAGCCGGCGGGAGGGGGGGCGAAGTGTAGGGCATGCTGTGGTGGAGGGGGTTGGATGTTGGATTGGGTGTGTGGTTGGGTCGAGGGTTGGTTGGGGCAGGGTGCGGT
>JAEWCY010000117.1 GCA_023390395.1 Pseudomonadota bacterium
GCCCCCTCCCTCCCCAAAAACTTTTCAAGGGGGAGACGTCCTGCCCTGCGGCAGGAGTAGGGCAGGCGGGCGGCGAGGGCAAGGGGGAAGTCGCTCGCGCCCTTGCTGGCGAAGCGCGGCGGGGCTAAGGCTCGGCCGAGGCCTGGGCATGCCGGGCCAAGACCCGAAAAGGAGACGGTCATGGGCGAGAAAGCGGAAAGCGCCGGACAGGGCGGCTGGGTGGCCAAGGCGGCCGCCGGGCGCAGCCTCGACGAACAGATCGCGGCCGTGCGCGAACAGGGCAACCACGGCGCGCCCTCGGTGCTGCGGGCCATGGCCCTGGCGGCGAGCGGCCTTGGCCAGCCGGCCCGGACGGCTCCGAGCGCCCTGGTCTTCGGCTGCTACAGGCCGTTCAGCACGCCCTACGTCGTGCGGGACGCGGCCGAACTGCTCACGCGCCTCGGCGTGGGCTTCACCTGGCTGGAAAAGGAATATTGCTGCGGCCTGCCCCTGCTTCACCAGGGCGGCAAGGAGCGGGCCGGCGAGGTCCTGGGCGTGGCCCGGGAAGCCCTTCTCGCCAACCGGGACAATGCGGCGGCCAAGGGCGCGACGCGCCTCGTCTACTGCTGCGCCGGCTGCGCCCACGCCGCCAAGGGGGCCCTGCCGGAAAGCGCCGGGGACCATGTCTACATCCTCGACGCGCTGCTCGACGCCCTGGGAACGCGGCCGCTTGCCGTCGCGCCCCGGCGCCTGGCCTATTTCGAGGGCTGCCATGCCTCCTACCGCAAGCCTTTTCCCGACGCCGGCCTGGACTGGCCGCGCTACCGCCGCTTCCTGGACGGCCTGGCCGGCCTGGAAGTGGTCGACGCGCCGCGAAACCTCTGCTGCAAGGTCGCGGCGGACAAGATCGTGTCCTGGGTGGCGGCCCAAGGCCTGGACGAGCTCGTGTGCGCCTGCTCGGGCTGCAACGTGGCCCTGCGCCAGGCGGCGGCCGGCCGCGACCGGCCGATGCGGGTGAAAAGCTCCCTCGAACTGCTCTCCGAGGCGCTGGGGGCGGCGTCCTAGACCTGACGGCAGACGTAGAGCACGAGCCCGACCACGGCCAGGGCGATGCCGGCCGCGCCCATGATCCCGGGCCAGGGGGCCCCCAGGAGCAGGGTTTCGCCCAGCAGCGAAAACACCACCTCCAGGGACTGGGTGGCGTCGGTGGCGGCCAGCTCGTAGGCGGTCTTCGCCCGGCTCCTGGCCCGAAGGAACAGCGTGGTGGCGATCACGCCCGAAAAAAGCGCCACCAGGGCCGTGCGCGCCACCTGACCGGACGAGGGCGGCGGCGGCTGCGTCGCGGCCACGAGGCAGAGCCAGAAGGGGATCGAACCAATGGTGAGCAGCAGGGTGGGCGCGCGGCCGGCGTCCAGGGCGGGTTGCGCGATGTGTGGAATGCGCGAGAGCAGGCCCGTCCTGCCGCCGCCGCCGTGGCGGGCCTCCCAGACCAGCTGGTTGCCCAGGGGATAGGCGAAGGCGGCCACGAGCACGGCGGCCACGCCCCAAAGGCTCCCCAGGTCGGCCGCCTGCCCGGCCTGCTCCACGTTGACCAGCACGATGCCGGCGAAGATGAGCGCCGTGAAGAAAAGCCCCTTGGCCGGCACCTTGCGGCCGAGCAGGGCCAGCACCACGGGTGTGGCCAGGATCGTGGCCTGCCAGGTGGTGGCCACCACCCAGCCCGGGGAGAAGACCGAGGCCAGGGTCACGCCGGCGTAGAACACGCCGAAGCCGACGGACCCGGCCAGGGTCCAGAACACGGGATGCTCGGCGAAAAGGCGCAGCGTCGCCCCCAGGGCGCGCGGCCCGCCGGACGCCAGGGTCCAGGCCGCGAGGATGGGCAGCATGAAGGCGTAGCGCAGCCCGGCCGACCAGACCCACGGCCCGCCCTCCAGGCTCATGGCCCGGTTGAGCACGAAGGTGCTGGAGAAAAAAAGGGCGGCCATGGCCCCGAGAAAAAGCAGACGGGCCACGGACGCCGCTCAGGCCAGCCCGGTCTCGGCGGCCACGCCGGCCATGGCCGCGATGGCGATGGCCAAAAATTCGTCCAGGGGCAGCCCGGCCTTTTCGCACTCCAGGATGTTGGCCCGGCGGACGTTGGCGGCGAAGGCCTTGTCCTTCATCTTCTTCTTGATGCTCTTGGGGGCCATGCCTTCCATGCGGTCCGGCCGCACCAGGGCGGCGGCGCTGATGATGCCCGTGACGGACTCGGCGGCGCGCAGGGCGTAGTCGAAGGCGCTTTGGGGCGCGACGCCGGTGTGCTCGTCGTTGTGGGCGGCGATGGCGCGCATCGCCTCTTCGGGGAGCGCCCCCTCGGGCAACGCCTCGCGCAGGGCCAGGCCGTGGCGGGCCGGATCGGCGGCGGTGCGGGGATAGTCCAGGTCGTGGACCAGGCCCGTCGTCCCCCACAGTTCGGGGTCGTGGCCCAATCGCTCGGCCAGGGCCCGCATGACGGCCTCGGTCTGGCGGCCGTGGGCCACCAGGCCGTGGTTGGGGTTCTCGGCCAGGACCAGGGCCAGGGCGGATTGGCGGTCGATCATGAGGCGTCCTTATTCGGCGGCGGGCGGATTGAGCGCGTCGACGTCGGCCTGGATGTCGCGCAGCACGCGCACGGCGAAGGCCACGGCCACGCGCTTGGCGTCGTCGAGGTTGGGAATCTTGTCCTTGAGGGAGCGCTTGCCGACCTGGATCTTCCAGCCCGGCGCGCCCATCTTTTCGTGTATGACCGTAACGAGAAGGGCCCGGCCGAGATTGATGTAATGCGTGCTGTCGTCGTGTCGCGTCCATTCGGGAGTCATGTCGCCTCCAAGGGAAACGGGCCGTATGTCGGCAGAATAGCACGATGCGCCGCCGGGGCAAAGGGGCGCGCCGAGCGCCGGGCGCTATTTGGGAAAACGCAGGGTGAACACGGCCCCTTCGTCGTCGTTGGCGGCCGTCGCCTCGCCCCCGAGCTGGCGGGACAGGTTGGCCACGAGCTGCATGCCGAGCGTCGGCGTCTCGTCGATCCGGAAATCCTCTGGCAGGCCCGGCCCGTCGTCGGCGACGACGATGGTCACGGTCTGGTCCTGCTCCTCCAGGCGCAGGCGCAGGATGCCCGTGGGCCGGCCCTGGAAGGCGTGCTTGTAGGCGTTGGTCAGCAGTTCGTTGAGGACGAGGCCGGCGGGCACGGCCTTTTCGATGGGCACGTCCACCGGGGCGAGGCGGCAGTCGAAGGCCAGTTCCGGGACCTTGTGGTCGTGGCCGAACAGGCGCGGCAACAAATCCCGGATGTAGTCGTCGAGGCGGATGCGCGAGAGGCTGGTGGAGCGGTAGAGTTCCTCGTGGACCAGGGCCATGGAGGCGATGCGGTGCCGGCTTTCGCGAAAGCTCTCCAGGGCCGAGGGGTCGCTGACCTTCTCCTCCTGGAGGTAGAGCAGGCCGGAGATGATTTGCAGGTTGTTCTTCACCCGGTGGTGGATTTCCTTGAGCAGGATCTCCTTTTCCGCCAGGGAGTCGCGCAGTTCCTTTTCCGCGTGCACCCTGGCCGTGACGTCCCTGTCCACGCCGCGGTAGCCCTTGAAGACGCCGGTCTCGTCGTGCCAGGGCACGGCGCTGGTCAGGACGCAGCATTTCCCGCCGTCGCTGGTCGTGCGCCACACGGTCAGGTCGCGAAGGGGCGACCGGGACGCCTTGGCCTGGGCGAAGGCCGCCCTGAAGGCCTCCTCCTCGCCCGGGGCCAGAAAGTCGAAGGGCGTCCTGCCCAGGAGCGCGGCCGGGTCGTAGCCCAGGGTCCGGCTGACCTTCTGGCTTACGTAGACGTAGCGGTCCTCCTCGTCGGTCTCCCAGATCCAGTCGGCCATGCTCATGGCGATGTGGGCCATGCGCTCCTGGCTCTGGCGCAGGGCGGTCAGGGCCTGTTCCCGGGCGGCTTCGTGGGCGGACAGCAGCCGCGCCATGGCGTCGAGGGTCCTGGCCACCTTGCCGATGCCGGTCTCGCCGTGGGGCAGGTCCGTGCGGGCGGAAAGGTCGCCCTGGCCGATGCGGTCGGCGGTGGCGGCGATGCGGTCCAGCCGCCGGGCGATGACCGCGCCGCCGAGGAACCAGGCCACGGAAAAGGCCAGCACGGCGGCGACAGCCAGGAAAAGCAGGTTGCCGGCCAGGGCCTGGCTCGCCGGCCCCAGGACGCTGGCCTCGGGCAGTCCGACCACGAAATACATGTAGGGCGGTTGGCCCGGGGCGAGGGACAGCTTCTCGAAGGCGTAAAAGCGCCGGTGGCCGTCGGAGCCGGTGAAGCGCACCACGCCCTGGTTCTGGGCGCTGGAGGACATGGCCTGCCAGACCTCTTCGCGGATGGGCGCTCCCGTGGGGTTGGTGGGCGATCTGGGGCGGTAGTAGAGGCGCACGCCCCGATGGTCGGTGACGCCGAGGACCGCGCCCTCGGGCATGAGCAGCCGTTCGAAGCCGTCATCGAGGCTCGACAGCCTGATGGAGGCGACGAGCAGGCCGGCCACGCGTCCCGAGGCGTCCCGAAAGGGCTGGGCGAAGGGAAAGGCGGGATCGTAGCCCGTGCGGCTGAGGATGTACTCCCCGGCGCTGAAGCCTTCCATGCTCATGGCTTCGGCGAAGTGCTTGCGGTCGGCCAGGTTCACCTGGCCCGTGGGAAGGCCGGAGGCGACGACGTCGCCTTTGCGGTCCACGGCCAGGATGTTGATGTACAGGGGATTGTCGCGCAGCAGGGAAGCGAACAGCGTGCCGCAGGCGGCGGCGTCCATGCGCCTGATCTCGGGCATGGCGGCCAGGGTGGCCAGGAGCAGGCGCGTGCTTTCGGTGACGCGGATCTGGACCTGGGCCATGGCGGCGGCGGCGCGGTGGGCCTCCATGGTGGCCTCGGCCACGAGGTGGTCGCGACGGACGATGCCGTCGTAGACCTGCAGGGCCAGGGCCGGCAGCACGGCCAGGAGCGTCATGAGCACGAGCCCCGCCCGAATGGAGAGCGTGAGGGGAACGCGCTTCACATGCTTCTCCCGCTTGGGTCTCGCCCGGGCCGGGTCAGCGCCGGCGAGCCAGCCCGAGCAGCCGGCTGACGAGGTCCATGCCGTCGGCCAGGCGCGCCCACTGGCGGGCCGCGCCGGTCCTTACAAGTCCCCATTCGAGGCCGAGCAGCCGGCGATGCAGCGCGCTGCGCGCGAGCAGGCGCTTTTTCTCGTCCTCCAGGGCGCGCAGCCGGCCGTCTAGAAACATTCCCTGTCCTTTCGGAGTTCCTGGATGCTTTCCGTGAAAAGGCGCGGCGCCCGGGCCAGCCTGGCCCGTACCCGGGCCAACAGCAGCGCGCCCGCGCCAAGGGCCAGGACCGCCCCCGCGGCGGCGGCCAGGGCCCGATAGGGCGGCGGCGCGAAAAGCACGGCGGCCAGCAGCGCCAGACCCAGGCCCACGGCCAGCAACCCGCAGCCGAGGCAGGCCAGGATCACGACCTGGGCCAGGCGCACGGCCGCCTCCCTGGCCTCGATGCCGGCCAGTTCCAGGCGCGCCGCCGCCAGGTCGGCCAGCACGGCGGCGATGGTCCCGCCGGCGTCGAGCAGGTCGGCCAGGGGACCGGACTTGGCCGACATGCTAGCGCCTGCTCATGAACCAGCCAAGGAGCAGCCCGCCGAGAAAGGCGCCGCCGATGACGTGGTAGGGCTTGTCGCGCACCATGCGGTCGGCCGCGGCCGCGGCGTCGTCGAAGGTCGTGTCGAGGATGCCGCCCAGTTCGTCGTACTTGCTCCTGGCCGCGGCCAGACGGTCCTCGAGCTGGGCCCGGGCCTTCTTGATCCGGTCGTCGGCCTCGCCGGCCGTGGCGTCGAGCAACGTCCCGGCATGGCGAACGATCTCGCGCAGCTCCTTGGCCGCCTCTTCGGAATATGTTCGTCTGGCCATGAGGTTTCCTCCGGGATGAGGTTGTCGGTTCTCCTTGTCAGAATTAACCATTTGCCCCTTTCCTGTCCATGGGGTCCACGGATGGGACGGGGGATGCGCCGTCGGGCAGGATCGCCGGCAGGATCAGGGTGAAGACGCTGCCTTCTCCGGGCTTGCTGGCGAGATGCAGACGGCCGCCCATGCCGGCGGCCAGCAGGGCGCACAGGGTGAGCCCGAGGCCCGTGCCGCGGTAGGGCCGGGTGGTCGAGCCGTCGACCTGGGCGAAGGGCTCGAAGATCCGGGCATGCTTTTCCGGGGGAATGCCGATGCCGGTGTCGGCCACGGCGAAGACCAGCCGGCCGGCCTCGGCCGGGTCGCGCCCCGGGCCCACGGTCAGGCGCACCTCGCCGGCGCCGGTGAACTTCACGGCGTTGTCCAGAAGGTTGTCGAGGGCCTGGCGCACCCGGGCCGTATCGCCCACGGCGGTCGCCGGCGCGTCCGGGGCCGGGGAGAAGGCCAAGGCCAGACCCTTGGCCGCGGCCCGGTCGGCCTGGCTGGCCAGGGCTTGGCGGGCCAGCTCGCGGGGATCGTAGGCCTCGCGGGAGAGCTTGAGCCGGCCGGACCGGATGCGGGAGACGTCGAGGATGTCGTTGAGAAGGGCCATGAGCCCTTCGCCGGCCTGCTCCAGGGCGGCGAGAAATTCTTCCTGACGGTGGGACAGCCCGGAGTCGCGCAGCAAATCCACCATGCCGAGGATGGTGTTCATGGGCGTGCGGACCTCGTGGCTCATGAGCGACAGGAAGCGCAGTTGGGTCTGGCTGGCCGCCTCGGCCGCCTCTTTGGCCAGGACCAGGGCCTGCTCCATGGCTTTCCGATCGGTGATGTCCACGGCCACGGACAGCAGGCAGGTCTGGCCGTAGGCTTCCAGGGGGATGCCGGAATAGAGGGCCGTGCCGCGACGGCCTTGCTTGGAGCGGTAGTCGAGTTCGAGGTTCTGGATCAGGCCCTCTCTGCCCACGGTATCGAAAATCCGGTCGCGGTCGCCGGGGGCGATGGAGAAGCCGAGTTCCTCCGGCGTGCGGCCGATGACCTCCTGGCGGGTGAAGTCCATTCCGGCCAGGAAGGCTTCGTTGACTTCGAGGTAGCGGTTCTCCGGCAGGCTGGCGATGGCGATGGCGGCCGGGGTGAGCCGCAGGATCTTGGCCAGGCGGTCGCGGCTTTCGGCCAGCATCTGGCGGCTGGCCAGCTCGCGCGTGACGTCGCGGGCGTAGACGGCCAGCCGCCGGCCGCCGTCGGGGCCGGGCGGCAGGGGGGAGAGGATGTTGTCCAGGGCGCGGCCTTCGCGCACGTCGCTGAAGGCGACGGGGCGGCCCGCATCAAGGGCCTGGCGGTAGCGCTCGCGCCGGGAGTCCACGATGGCCGGGTCGGTCAGGGCGAGGATGTCGCGGCCGACGAAGTCGTCCATGGCGCAGCCGAAGCGGGCGGCGGCGGTGCGGTTGGCCGAGACGACGCGAAAGTCCTCGTCGAGGACCAGGATGGCGTCGCTCGTGGCCTCGAACACGGCTTCGAGCAGGTCGCGCTTGGCGGCGAGTTCGCGCTGGGCTTCCCGGCGGCGGAGCGTCTCGGCCGCCAAGCGTCGCGAGCGCCGCCAAAGCACGGCCAGGGCCGCCGCCAGGGGCAGGCCGACGAGGAGGCCGGCAAGCGCGTGGGTCGTGAATTCCTGCCAGGACGCGCGGGGAAGGGTGGCAAGGTCCGCCGCGCCGGCAGCGGCCGGGACGAGGAGGACGGCCAGGACGAAAAAAAAGCCGACGGCCCGCGCGCCCTGGCGAGGGGCGGCGGGCGGCCGGCGCGGCGCGGCGGCTACATGAAGGCGTAGGATCCGTGGCCGTGGCTCTGGCGGCGCACCCGTTCGATCACCGCCGTGCGGTCGTCGGAGACGTTGCCGCCGGGGCTGGTGGCGCACACGAGCTCGGCCGGGCTGAACCGGTAGCCCTGGGTGATGACGAAGCGGCGGCGCTCCCATTTGTTGCGGCACTCTCCAAGGGCCCAGCGGAAGGCCTGATCCTCGCGGAGCCGGTTGACGAATTCCATGGCGCTTTGCAAAGACATGATGCTTCCTCCCAAGAAGTAATTCCTTGAAAAGCAAGAATCGTGCCACAAGCATCGGGCCATAATATCGACTAAAAACACTGGCAATACAGCGTGTTGCCAAGGTGTGGCCAGCCGGCTGTTCGGCCGACGCGGCCCGGGCGTTTGATTCGGTCAAACCCGCCAGGGCCCGGGTGCGAAACCGTGAAACCCCGCCCGGGTCACTTGGGGTAGTTCGTATTGCAGTACTTGACGCACCAGTTGTAGGCCGTGAGCACGGTGGAGCCGCAGCCGATGAATTCGTTCGGCACGTACTGGCGGTTGTAGACGTCGGCGCAGCCCTGGGCGCAGGCGGCCTGGGAGGCGTGCTCGACCGACAGCACGTCCGTGTCGTATTCGTTGCACAACTCGATGGTGTCGCAAGAGACCTTGCGGCCGATGTTGGTGTAGCAAAATCCCCGGAATTCCGAATCCGTGAGGGGCCTGCCTGCGGCGCAGCCGGCAAGGCCGGCGAGCAGGGCGACAAGGACCAGCAACGACAACGGCTTCATGAATGGACCCTCCCAGGCGTGGCCGGACGCGCGGCGCGTTGGGCGCGGCCCGGTCTTTTCATGCCGGCACGATATACCGCCTTGGCGCGCCTTGGAAGTCCCCCGCCGCTTTTCCCGGTCGCCGGTCGGCCGCAGCGGCGACGGTACAAGGGCTTGTACCATCCCTTGGGCCCTTGGCCCGGCCGGTACAGGATACTGTACCCAAAAACCGGTCCCAAACCTGATGGAGAGAAAGACCTGTTTTTATATCTATCTTAAAACAAACGATAAAACATGGTTTTGTCTTGCCTCGGCCTGTTTGGCCCGCTCCTTGCTATAAGAGAGGCATCCTTCCTCCAAGAACTCAAATTTAGGAAAAGGACTCCAGGGATGGCGACCCAGGAGTCCTTTTCCGCTTTTGGGCGTCGCGCTTCGCGGCCTGGGCCGCGCGGAGCCTGGGCTGACGGCCTTTGGCCGGGGGCCGGCCGTCCCATCGGCCCGGCCGCTCCGCCAGCCCCGGGCGTCGGCCGGGAACGGCCGCCCGCGGCCGCTCCCGGCGGCATAGGCC
>JAEWCY010000150.1 GCA_023390395.1 Pseudomonadota bacterium
CCCTGGAGGAAGTAGAGGTTGGCCTTGTTGTAGAGGATGGCGGCCAGGGCCATGAGCACGAAGGTGGTGCCGTGCTTGGCCGTGGCCCAGGTGCGGGCCAGGGACTTGCGCTTGAGGGTCAGGCCCGTGAAGTCGGTCTTTTTAAGCGCCATCCACACGCCGCCGGTCAGGCTGGACACGTTCTCGATGACCTTGAACAGCGCGATCCAGTGGGGCGCGGCCCCCATGGCCAGAAGGGCGATGGCGTAGCCGTAGCCGAGCACGCCCGAGAGCACCCGGATGCGGCCCTCCAGGTCCTGGCGGCCCTCCACGCGGATGGCCACGAAAAAGGAGCTGGCGATGGCCTCCAGGCCCACGCCGGCCGAGATGACCATGACCAGGTTTTTGAGCCCCGGCGTGTAGTTCTGGAGATAGATGAAGACCACCACGCCCAGCCAGCCGGCGACGAGCAGGATGCTTTTGAGCAGCGTATACTGGGCCAGGATGTCGCCCTTGTGGCTGAACTTCTTGCTGAGCGAGGAGACCAGCGGCTGGTTGAGGCCGAATTCGCCGAGAAAGAGAATGATGGAGGCCAGGCCGAAGGCCACCATGAATTCGCCGTAGTCGCTGGTGGAGAGCCGGGCTAGGTAGATCAGGAAAAAGGTGTGCAGGCCGTCGTGGATCCACTGCGCGCCGGCCAGATGCACGAATTTGGACAGGATGCCGTAGGAGGGGCGAGCGGCCTTCTTGGGCGTCGGGGGTGCGGCTTGGGGCATTGGGGATTCCCCCTCCCGGCCGCGCGGACGGCCGGGAGGGAAGGGGGAACGGCGCTATTTGGCCTTGGATTTCTTTTTGGAGGACTTGCCGGCTTTCTTGGCCGGCGTGGCCTTGGCTTCGGCCTTGGGGGCCGGGGCCGGCTTGGCCGTGAGGATCGGCTCGGGCGCGGCCGCGGGCTGCGGCGCGGCGGCCACGGGTTCAGGCTTCGACTGGGGCGCGGGCTCGGGAGCCGGCGTGGGCTCGGGCGCGGCCACGGCCGGGGGCAGGTCCATCTTCACGGCCGGCTGGTGGATTTCCTTGGCGGCCGGGACGGTTTCCTGGCGCGGCGCGGGCACGGGCGCGGGCTGCGGGGTCGGTTCCGGCGCGGCTACGGGCTCGGGCTCGGGAGCCGGCTGCGGCGCGGGAGCCGGGGCCGGTTCGGGCGCGACTTCCGCCTCGGGGGCCGAGGCCGGCTTGCCGCCGCAGCAGCCGCGCGGGGCGCACTGGATGAACGAGCCGAACTTCTCCAGCTCGTCCACGCGGCAGCTCCAGACCATCTTGCCGTCGTGGAGGATGGCGTCGGGGCAGCCGTCGCACATGTTCTGGCGGCCGTCGTCGAACAGGTCGCAGGGCTGGATGACCATGATCGACTGGATGTTGACCGGCTTGAACCAGAGCTTGGGCTTTGTGAGCAGCCTGCCGAAGATCTTGCGCAGGCTGCCGTTGAACGGCGCGACCAGGACCAGCTTCTGCAGCCACTGCATCCAGCACGGCCGGGAGTAGGCCAGGTAAGTGCCGAAGAAGAGGTGGTGGAAGATCTGCGTCCACTCGGCGAATTTGGGATCGAGGTAGCCGAGGATCTCGTCCTTGGTCCCCACGCGCAGGGTGAGGAGCCACTTCATGGACAGGGGGTCCTCGGTGCCGTTCAAATAGGCGCAGGGCTCGTGCTCGGGATAGGCCAGGCGGATGGCGTCGGCGATCTCCTGGGAGACGAGGTCCTGGTGGTCTTCCTGGTGGTCGAGCTGGTAGACGAGGTTGCCGACGTCGACGGGCTTGCCGTGGACGAACACGTCGAAATTGTTCTTTTTCCTGGCCGAGCGGAACAGGATGTAGACCATCGTCTGGATGATGTCGATGTGCTCGTGGGCGAACCGCGTGAGCATGGGGATGTCGGGGAGGGTGTCGCGGTAGATCGTGGCGTTAAACGAGCAGGCGATCTTGCCCTCGCCGTGCTCGTGGATCATCTCCGCGAGCTTCAGGCGCAGTTCGCACAGGTCCTTTTCCGTCGCGCCCTTCCAGCCCGGCCGCTTCTGGTGGGAGTCCACGTGCATGGTGAAGCCGACCACGCCGGCCGCAGCCAGCTCGCGCACGAGCTCGGGGGTCAGCGCCTGGCCGTTGGAGTTGATGACCGGCTTCCAGCCCTTGGAGGCCACGTAGCGCACCAGGGGCACGATGTCCGGGTAGATGAGCGGCTCGCCGCCGGCGATGGAGATGTTGTCCGTGCGCCGTAGCGTCTTGACCGTCTCCAGCTCCTTGATGACGTCGGCCAGGGGCCGGTGACCGTCGGGGTCGTTTTCCCGGTAGCAGCCCTCGCAGTACAGGTTGCACTTGGTGGTGGGCTCGAGCCAGGTGATGGCGTTGTCGGCCAGGTTCCAGGGCAGGCGGTAATATGATCCCGGGGTCAGCGGTCGTTTTCTCATGGCGCTCCGGTCCGTTCGGCGAGGATTTGGCCGCTTGGCAAGCGGCTTGGGCGTTGGGTTACCGCAAATAGGCGGCAGTGGCAACCGAGCGTGCCGGCCGGGCGCGCCGGGGGCTCAGAAACCTTTGTCCAGGGCTCCGGCGATGGCCCCGGGCGCGCCGCCGGCCGAGCGCGGCATGAGGCGGCCAAGCAGCGGCACGCGCCGGGCCGCTTCGCGAAAGGCCGTGGAGCGGCGCAGGTTTACCGCCAGCAGCGTGAGGATCATGACCGGGAAGGGCGCGATCTGGAAAAGCGCCCCGGAAAGCCCGGGCAGGGCGTCCTGGAGGGCGATGCCGGCCACCTGGATGGCGGCGAAGAAAAGCGCGCCCAAAGCCACGCGCACGGGCTTCCAGCCGCCGAAGATGACGATGGCCAGCGCAATCCAGCCCGCGCCCTCGCAGCCCTGCGGATGGCCCCAGCCGGGCTTGACGGACAGGGAGTAGAGCCCCCCGGCGCAACCGGCCAGGGCTCCGCCGGCCAGGCAGCACAGAAGCTGCGCCCGGCGCACGGCGACGCCCCGGCTGGCCGCCGCCCTGGGCGATTCGCCCACGGCCCGCAGCACCAGCCCCGGCCGGGTGCGGGCCAAAAACCACCAGACGAGGCCGAGGGCGGCCAGGCTCAAGAGGACCACCGGGCTCTGGCCGAAAAGGGCCTGGCCCAGGAAGGGGATGTCGGAAAGCCCGGGCACGTTGAGGCTCCCCAGGTCCGGCCCGGGCTGGCGGGCCACGCCGTGGCCCATGAAATAGGCCAGCTCGCGGCAAAAAAGCGTCAGCACGAAGCCCACGGCCAGCTCCGACGCGCCGAGGAAAAGCCCGAACACGGCCAGGACCAGGGCGATGGCCGCGCCGGCCCCGGCCCCGGCCAGAAGGCCCAGCCAGGGGTTGCCGCTGCCCCGGGCCACGGCGAAGGCGGCCATGGCCGCGAACAGCACCGTGCCGTCCATGGACAGGTTGATGACCCCGCCCCGCTCGGACACGGTCTCGCCCAGGGCCGCGAGCATGAGCGGCGCGGCGGCGAAGAAGACGGCCGCCACCAGCGCGCTGGCGTAATCCACGGTCACGGCTCCCTCCTTCGGGACAGGGGGCGCAGGCGTCTGGCGGCGAAAAGCGTGAGCACCAGCACGCCCTGGAGCACGCCGGCCAGGGAGGAGTCCAGGGAGAGCGAGAGCGGCAGCTGCACCGAGCCGACTGTCAGCACGGCGAAGAAGAGGCAGGCGGCGGGCAGGGCGAGCAGGCTCCCCGAGGCCAGGAGCACGGCCAGGATGGCGGTGTAGCCGTAGTTGCCGGAGATCGAAGGAATGAGCCGGTGGTAGAGCCCGGCCACCAGGATGCCGCCGGCCAAGCCGGCCAGGGCTCCGCAGATGCCCATGGCGGCCAGGATGCGCAGGCCCGGGCGCAGCCCCAGGCGCGTGGCGGCCAGGGCGTTTTGGCGCACGGCGGCCAGGGTCAGGCCGAAGAAGGTGCGCCGCAGCAGCCAGGCCGCGCCGACGAAGGCGGCCACGGCCAGGATGGGCCCGACCATGCTCATGGGCCGCCCGCCCAGGGTCGGCAGCCACAAGGCCTGATCCAACGTCTCGGTGCCGCTCATGGAAGCCATGCCCGGCCGCTTCCAGGGGCCGAGGATGAGCCAAAGCGAGACGCCCATGGCCACGAAATTGAGCCCCAGGCCGGAAAATATCTCGTGCACCCGGCCGTGGGTGCGCAGCACGCCGGCAAGCAGCGCCCAGAGCAGGCCGCCCAGCGCCGACGCGGCGAGGCCCAGGGCCAGGTCCAGCCCGGGCGGCAGGCCGCCGGTGGGATCGGCGGCGCGCAGGCAGCCCTGGGCGAAGATCGCGCCCATGGTGATCTGGCCCTCCACGCCGATGTTCCAGAGGTTGGCGGCGAAGGTGACGCACAGGGCCGCGCCGCAAAGAAGGAGCGGCGTGAAGGCGGCCAGGGTGCGCAGGGCCGCCGCCTGGGAGCCCAGCCCCCCTTCGGCCATGACGGCCAGGGTGGCAAAAGGCGGCGCGCCGGCGGCGAGCAGGATGGCCAGGGTGACGGCGAAGGCGGCGGCCAGGACCCAGGCGGCGCGGACGAGGGGTGCGGCGCGGCGCGTCATGGGGCGCTCCAGCCGCCGTTTGCGGCGGCCGTGGACCGGCCGGTCATGAGGTCGCCGACAAGGCCCGGGTCCAGGCTCGCCGCCGGCAGGTCGGCGGCCATGTCGCGGTTGAAGAAGACCAGCACCCGGCCGGCCTGGGCCAGCAGTTCGTCGAGGTCCTCGGAAAAAAAGACCACGGCCGCGCCGGCGGCGGCGCGCTCGCGGAAATGGTCCCAGATCTGGGCGATGGAGGCGGCGTCCAGGCCCCGGGTGGGGTTGTCGGCCAGGAGCAGCCGGGTGTCGTCGGGAATGAGCGAAAGGAGCAGGCGCTGCTGGTTGCCGCCGGACAGCGCATCGGCGCGGGCGTTTGGCGTGTCGGTCAGGCGGAAGCGGCCCACGCAGCGCTCGGCGAAGATGGCCCGGGCCTGGCGGCGTTTGTCCGGAAAGGCCAGGCGCACGTGGTCGAGAAGCGACAGCCCGGGGAAAAGCCCTTCCTCCATGCGCGCCGCCGGCAGGTAATGGACGCCGGCGGCCAGGAAGTCCGTGGCCGGCCGGCCGGCCAGGTCGCGCCCGCCGATGGCGAGCTCCCCGGCCACGCTGCGGGCGATGCCGGCCAGGCCCCGCAGCAGGGCTTCCTGGCCGCCGCCGGAAATGCCGGCCAGGCCCACGATCTCGCCTGGATGGACCTCCAGGGACACGTCGCGCAGCACGGCCTTGTCGTCGGCGATGACGAGGTTCGCGGCGCGCAGCACGGGCGCGCCGAGGCCCAAAGGTTCGGGCGGGGGCGGCGGCGCGGCCGTGGCCGTGGCCGCGACCTCGGCCCCGAACATGGCCGTGAGCACGTCCTGGGTGTCGAAGGGCGCGGCGAAGGAGCCGGCCAGCCGGCCGTGGCGCAGGATGCTCACCGCGTCGCACAGTTCCCTGGCCTCGGTCAGCTTGTGGGTGACCAGGGCCACCAGGCGCCGCCCGTCCGAGACGAAGGCCCGCAGCACGGCGAACAGGTTTTTTTTCTGGGCCGGGGAGATGCCCGAGGTCGGTTCGTCGAGGATGAGCAGGCGCACGTCGCGGTCGAAGAGCCGGGCCAGCTCCAGGTGTTGGCGCTCGGCAACGGTCAGGTCGGCCACGGGCACGTCCGGGCGCAGGCAAAAGCCCATGCGCGAACAGACCGCCTCGAGGCGCGACCGGGCCTCGCGCCGCGAAAGCACCGGCCCGCCGCCCAGGGCGAAGTTCTCCCAGACCCGAAGCGGCGGGAAATCCAGGGGGTCCTGGGGCAGCATGCCGATGCCCAGGGCGGCGGCCGCGTCCGGGGTGAGGCGGGCGTGGGCCGCGCCGTCCACGACGATCTCCCCCGCCTCCGGGGAAAGCTGGCCGCACAGCACCTTCATGAGCGTGGACTTGCCGGCCCCATTCTCGCCGAGCAGGCCGTGGATGCGGCCCGCCTCAAGCGTCAGGCTGACGTCGTCGTTGGCGGTCAGTCGGCCGAACCGCTTGACGATGTGGGAAAGGACGACGTCCATGCGCCGCGATCCGTTCCGCCCCCTACTTGGAGGCGCTGGCCCCTTCCATCCCTTTGAGCAGCTGCGGGCAGAACCACAGCTCCTTGTCCGTGGCCGTGCGGCCGGCCGGCACGAAGACCGTGCCGTCCTGGTAGGTCAGCGGCCCGGCGAAGAGGTCGACCTTGCCCGAGCCGAGGTCGGCCGTGAACTGGTCCAGGGCCTGTTTGCCCTCGGCCGAGAGCCCCTGGCCGGGCAGGAAGCCCACCGGGCTCTTGTCCGGGTCGTTTAAGGCGGCGAAGTCCGGGGAGAGCCAGACGAAGGAGGGCTTCCAGGTCCCGGCGATCACGTCCTTGACGATGGGGAGCAGGGCCGGGCCCCAGTTGAAGTAGGGCACGCCGAGGCAGGCCTCGGGCGCGCCGTCGCAGGCCTGCTTGTAGTCGTAGGGCAGGGCGTGGACGTCGGCCCCGGCCTTGCGGCGGGCGGCGGCCACGGTCAGGGCCTCGGGCGTGTCGATGCCGGAGACGACCACGTCGTAGCCCTGGTCGAAGAACGAGCCGGCCACCTGGTTGGGGTCGGAGGTCACGCCCGGGATGTTGAACCAGAAGCCGATCCAGGTGACCTTGAAGGAGAGGGCCTCGGGCTTTTGGCCGCGCACCTTCTCCCAGGCGTAGCGCGCGCCGAGGTAGGCGGCGTCGGCCAGGCGGCGGGTCTCGTCGTTGATCAGCGGCCCCAGGAACCCGATCTTGCCGGTCTTGGTGGTCATGGCCGCGGAAAAGCCGGCCATCATCTTGGCATATTCCATCTTGGAGAAGAGGTTGCCAAGGTTTTTCGGGGCCTTGCCCGTGAGCACGTCATCGCCGGAAATCTGGACGAATTGCAGCTCGGGATGCTGCTCCGCGGCTTCGCGGATGCCGTCCTTCATGTCGTCGGAGCCGGTGAAGATCAGCGTCGCGCCCTTGGCCGCCAGGTCGTCCACCACTTGGGGCACGGTGACGCCCGGCCGGTCGGCGGGATTGAGCTTGTCGAGGTAGAGCATCTTCGAGCCGGGCACGTGCTCCTCCACGTACTTGCCGCCCTCGTACTGGGCCTGGCTGTAGCCTTTGTCGTTGTAGGGGCCGACGAGGAGCATGCCGAAGGTCAGCGGCGTCTCTGCGGCCAGGGCGGGCGCGGCCAGGGCCAGGCAAAGGGCCAGGGCCGCCAGGATCGTATGGGCGCGGCGCATGGGACTCTCCTTGATGGGGGCGGTTGGACGGGTTGGGCGACTGTAAAAAAAGCCGCGACGATGCGCCAGGGGCAAGGCCCGTTTTACGACCTTCCCGGCAGCGCGCCTTCGCGCAGGAAATCCTCGACCAGGGCGAGCACGGCCGTGTTGCCGCAGAAGTTCCCGCCCGCGATGCGACGCCGCATGGCGTCGAGGTCCTTCTCGAAATCCGGCAGAAGCTCGGGCGTCAGGCGCTCCATGGAGGCGGCCCGGCCGTAGCCCAGCCGCTCCAGGTAGAGGGCGTTGAGCTGCTGCTCGAAGGCCCCGGGCACGGGAAACGACAGCACGGGCTTGCCGTAATGAAGCGCCTCGCTCATGAGGTTGTGGCTGCCGCCGCACACGACGTAGGCGCACGAGGCCAGGTCGTCAAGAAAACCTTCCTCGGAGTAGTTTCGGAAGGTCAGGTTCCCGTCCACCTTGTCCATGCGGTAGCCGTAGACGCGAAATTCCCGGTCGATCCCGCGCAGGTAGGGGGCGAAGGCGTCGCGGATGCCGCAGCTCTGGTAGACCAGGATGTGGTCGCCGGCGCTCGGCGCGCGGTCGAGCACGCTGCGGCGCAGGATGGCCGGGGCGATGCGGGCGCGCGCCCCGGGCTTGGGCGGCGGCTGGAAGAAGGAGATGGCCAGGTAGTCGCTGGCGGCGGAGAAAAGGAAGCGGATGGAGGCCCGGATGCCCCAGTAGTCCGGCCAAAGGCGCGGCGGGATGTCGTGGTCGCAGCAGGAGACGACGTGCTGGTGGTCGATGGACAGGCAGGGGATGCCGGCCCGTCTGGCGGCGATGGGCACGAAGTATTCGTAGTCGGAAATGGCCCGGTCGGGCTTGAAGTCCGCGATCATCCCGGCCAGGCGGGCCAGCTCGCTACGGCGCTTGAGGAGCGTGCGCGCCGCCAGGCCAAGGGTCGCCGGCATGTCCAGGCGCTGGTTTTTGTAGCGCGTGCCCGGGTTTTCGAAGCGCGTCACCGGGAATTCGCGGCCAAGGAGCTGCGCGCCCTCCTCGCTGGAGACGAACAGGAACTCGTGGCCGAGCTCCCGCAGGTGGCGGGCCAGGATCAGGGCGCGGATGGCGTGGCCGTGCTGGGTGCCGTGCACGCCGTAGAGGATGCGGGCCATGGTCGGGACTCCCTGGAAACGCCGCGCCAGGGGCGGACGCGGCCGATGGCGTCAAGTACGGGGACGGGCGCGCCGCGTCAATGGCGCGGCCTTTTTCGGCGTGGACGCCCGGCCGGTCCCGGGGCATAAGGGTCTATGGCGGCGTTTTGCCGCCGGCGAGGTCGAGGAGGACCCCATGGGCTGGAAGGCGGCGTTGGGAACGTGCGCGAGGATTGCGGCCCTGACCGCGTGGGCGATGCTTGCCGGCCGGGCCGGCGCGGCGCTGGCCGGTGACTGCCGCACCCCGGATTTCCCGGCCGACGACTGCCGCTTCAACCCCTGGGCCGCGCCCCTGGTCCGGGCCGGGCAGACGCCCGGCGTCTACGACGTCGACATCCACATGGGCTTTTTGAACGTCGATTATTTCTGCGAGGTCACGCCGGAAAAAGGCGTGGACTTCGTCACGCACGAGGCGCGGACGCCGGAAACGGACGTGACGCGCCAGGCCCTGGCCCTGCTGGACGGCGTCGACAGGCTGGCGTCGCTTCGCATCCGCTACGGCGTGGGCGACATCCCGCCCGAGGGGATACGCGCCCTGCTGCCCCGGGCCGGGGCGGCGGCCGAGATCGTGGAGGGCCGGCGGCACGGCCGCTGGGGCAATCCCGAAACCCACGCCAAGGTCTTCCAGGTGGGCTGGGAGGGCGGACCCTACGTCACGGTCCACGGGTCGCTCAACCTCCAGACCGTGGGGCTGGCCTGCAAGGGCAACAACGCCCTGCGCTTCGTCGAGCGGGAGCCGGTGCTCTACGGCTATTTCCGCGCCCTGTCCGACGCGGCCGCCGCGGGCGGCGGCCAGGGGCTTTTCCCGGGCGGCCAGGGCGAGGCCGACTCCAGCGGCGACTTCCTGCCCGCCGCGACCGTGGGGGACGTGGTCGTGCGCTTCTTCGCCGGCCGGGGCCAGGGCTTCGTGGGAGGCCTGTCGGCGGACTCGGCCCGCCCCTGGCCGGAATATATCAATCCGCCCGTGCCCGGCGGCCACGACCCGGGCGTGGCCGACTGGTACGACGCGGCCATCGCCGACGCGGCCGGGCAGTTGCGCCAGGGCCGCGACGTGCGCCTGGACGTGGCCGTGTTCGAAATCGGCCAGACGGCCTATTTCGTGGACAACCTGCGGCGGTTCGTGGCCGAGGGCTTCGCCGGGGGCCGCACCGAGGCGCGGGGCGACGCCGCCCGCCTGGCCACGACCCGGCCCGGCAACCTGACGGTGCGCTTCCTGTGGCAGTTCCAGTCCGGCCCGGCCGCCACGGCCGCGACCGTCATGCCGAACGGGCCGCAAACCCTGCGCCAGATCGACCCGGCCACGGGCAACGCCTACCAGCTGACCTTCGCCCGGGTCTGGCCCCGGCTCGACGCCTCGGGCCGGGCGGTCAACCCCGGCACGGCAAGCGACATGCACAACAAGTTCATGCTCCTGGACGTGCCCGGCCACGAGGACCAGCGGCGCATCTACGTCACCTCCTCCAACCTCGACACGCCGGGCGCGGGCAGCGGCCGGCTGTGGCAGGCCGGAACCATCCTGTCGGCGCGCCCCGGCAGCGGGGCCTGGAGCGGAGAGCGCGCCCGGGGCGGAAACCTCTTCGCCGCCTACGCCCGTTATTTCGAGATGCTCTGGGCCAGCCGGGAAGGGGAGCCCGGGGCCGGCCAGGTCGCCTTCCACGAAGCGATTTCCCGCGAGCATCTGGCCGGCAAGGTCAACTGGATCGAGACCGCGCCCCGGGAACATCCCGAGGCCGCGCCGGGCGAGGGCGTGGACGCCTTCTTTTTTCCGGTTCCCCGGTCCCATCCGTAGGAGGTCCCATGGCGAACCGTCTTCTCTTGCGTCTGGCCGTGCTGGCCCTGGCCTGCTGCCTGGCCGCGCCCGCCTGGGCGGGGGCGCAGCGCGGGAGCGCCGTCTACGACATGCGCGCCGAGCGCCTGGGTCCGCTGCGCCTGGGCATGACGGCGCGGGACGCGGCCAAAAGCCTGCCCTGCCGTCCGGTCGTCGGCAGAGAACGCCTCGAAGGGGCCACGGGCGAATACGTGCAGCAATGGCGTCTGCCCGATTGCGGCCTGACGCTCAAAATGTCCGGTCCGCACCGGGGCGGGCCCAAGACCGTGGCCGCGGTCACGGCCACGGCCCCGTGCCGGCTGGTCACCTCCCGGGGCGTCGGCGTGGGGGCGGACGAGGCGGCGGTGGCGGCCGCCTACGGCAGCTTCAGGGACGAGGACGGGCTGTCCGCGCCGGGCCGGACCTTTCTCGTGGGCTCCATCTACGGCGGCCTGGTCTTTTCCCTGGCCAAGGGCCGCGTGACGCGCATCTTTCTCGGGGCCGGGGCCGAGTGAAAAGCGCGGCGTCGAAGGAGGGCTGACATGGGCCGCATCGTGCGATCGCTGGTGCTTTGGGCGGCCTTGGGCCTGGTCCTGCCGGGCGCGGCCTCGGCCGTGGACGCTTCCCGGTTCGACGAACCGGTCCTGCCCGGGGACGGGCGCGCCTTCCTGGCCCTGGCCCGGGCGGTCTTTCCCGGCCTGGCCGAGGAGGACGGCGCCTTGGTCACGGCCCGGGACCAGGTGCTGCGCCAGCCCGGGACGAAGGCGCGCTTCACCCTGCCGGCCGGGGCGCGCCTGACCGGAGCCGAGGCCCTGGCCGTGCGCGGCGACGGGCAGGCGAACCTGGTCGTCCTGTGGAGCCTGGCGGCCGAGACCGAAAATCCCGGCGGCGGCGCGGCCGTGCTGGCCGTCTTCCCGGGCGCGGCCAATGTGCCCACGGACGTGGCCAGCGTGGGCACGGACGTTTTTTGCGACCTCGCCGACGGCCGGCTGCTGGCGCTCGGGCCGGACCAGGCCTTCTTCATCCGCAACCACCACTCCAATTCCAACCAGAGCTACCTGGATACCGGCCTTTTCCACGTAACGGCCAGCCGGTTGCGGCGCATCGCCCAGGTGATGACCTTAAGCGTCCGGGGCTCGTGCAACGCGGCCTTCGAGGAACGCCTGGACTGGGAGACGACGCCGCGCCCTGGAGCGGTCTATCCGGACGTCACGGCCGTGGTGCGGCTTTCGCCGGGCCCGGGTTGCCCCAAGGGGCCGGCGGGAATGCCGGCCGGGACGCTGCGGGAGACCTTCCGCCACGCCCCGGCCTCGGGCCGCTTCACGGCCCGTGGCCAGGGTTTGGCGGCCTTGGACGCCTTCAACGAAAGGAATTTCTGAGGGAAAGGGACGGGCGCGCCGGTCAGAAAAGCCAGATGTGGTCCAGCTCCGGGCCGCTTTTGCCCTCGGTGCGGCGCTCGCGCAGCACCTTGGCCGGCCGGCCGGCGGCCACCATGTTCTCCGGCACGTCATGGACGACCAGCGACCCGGCGGCCACGATGGCCTGCCGGCCCACGGTCACGCCGGGCAGGAGCACCGCGCCGGAATAGATCTTGGCGTACTCGCCCACCGCGACCGGGGCGTAGGTGCGCTCGATGTGCGAGGCCTCGCCGTGGGTGTGGGTGAAGATGCGCACGTCCTCGGCGATGGCCACGCCGTCGCCGAGGCTCACGCCGCCCTTGGCGTCGATGTAGACGTTTCGGTTGACGAACACCCGCGACCCCACGCGCAGAAGCGGCCCGAAGTTGAAGCGCAGGTTCTCCTCGGCGGTGAAGGCCTCGCCGCAGGCCCCGAACAGCCGCTTGGCGACGAGCCGCCGGAACGGGATGGCGAAGGGCACCACCAGACACAGCGGCAGCTTGTCAAAGGCGTCCCACAGAAAGTGCAGGTGGCGCTGGGCCGGCGTGAACGGACAGTCCTCGGCCCGGGGCAGGGTCTCGGCGTACAGACGCATGTGGCACAGCGTCTCCAGCGACATGCGCGGCGCGTCGAGGTCGGCCAGGACGTCCTGGAGCACCTCCGGGTCGCCGATGGCGTCCAGTCGTTCCTCGATGCGCGAAAGCAGGGCATGAAAGCAGGTGTTCATGGCGTCTCCCGGTCGTTTGGCCAGGGGGCGCGGCCGCGCCGCCTCATTTGGGAATCACTCTGGTGTCGCGTCCTCGAAAAAAAGCCTGTTGTTATGGAAAAAAAGCCTTAAGGCGACACTGCGTCATGGAAGACTGCGACGTATTTTCCCCCGGGGGCGCAACACTACCGCAGGCCCTCGCGAAGCGTCTCCACGACGAACCCGGCGGCCTTGAGCTTCTTGGCCGCCAGCGGGCTCACGTCGCCCGAGACCACGAGCTTTTTGGTCTTGGCCTTGAGCGTGCCGGCCGAGGCGGCGATGGCCTGGGCGATGTCGGCCATGGTCGGGGTCCAGGCCAGGTAGTCCAGGGGAAAGGCCAGGACCAGGCCGCCCTCGGCGGTCATGGCGGCGACGTGCTTGCCGACCTTGACGAAGCGCGCCAGCTTGTCCGTGGTGGCGCTTACGTTGGCGAAAAGCTCGGCCTGGCGGGTGCGGAACCAGGCGATGTCGTCGTTGTCGGCCAGGATGCTCTGGTTGATGAAGATGGTGCGGTCCGCCGTGCGGGGCATGCGGTCCAGGGCCAGGACGAGCCGGGTCTGCTCGATGGGGGAGTAGTGGACGTTTTCCACGAGCATGTCGGCCGTGTCGGTCGTAGCGCCCATGGATTTCAGGCGTTCGCGGTTGGCCGTGAACAGGTCCTCGGGCGGGATGCTCACGTCCACGGGGCTTTGGGGCGCGCCGGTGCGGGAGAGCATGGTCAGGGCCGCGCCGCCGGGGATGGCGGCCGTGGCCGTGAACGAGCCGAAAAAGCCCGCCCCGGCCAGGCGTTTGAGGCTGTACTGCAGCACGGGGTTCTTGGAATAGGGATCCACGCCGTAGGCCTTGGCGTATTCGCGCATGGCCCGGTTGTAGCCGAGCATCTCGCCCACGGTCCCCTTGTCGTCGCTGGGGCGCTGTTCCTTGGAGGAGGCGCTGGCCCGGGAGAAGGACTTGCCCACGCTGGAGAGCGTCTCGCCGGGGCTGGTGATGAGGTTGAACACGCCCTTGACGGCGTTGACCCCGGACTGGCCGATGGACTTGCCGATTTCCGCGCCCTTGTTGACCTGGTCCATGGCCGCGGCGGCCTGCATCTCCTTGATGCGGGCATACAGGAGCGAGGTGGACTCCACGTGTAGGTCGCCCTTGGGCGTGTGCACGACGTAGGTGTTCATGTAGCCGTCGTTCGCCACCTTGTCGTCCACGGAATAGTTGGAGCCGGACAGGATGTTCTCCGGCAGGATGGCCCTGGCGGAAAAGACGGGCGGTGTTTCGGTCTGTTCCTGCTTGGGGGCGGCGGCCGGGGAGGGCAGCGCGGCGGCAAGGACGAGCAGCAGCGGCATGAAGAGCCGGAAGAGCATGGTCAACTCCAGGCGGGCATGGTTTACGGCCCCGCGACGAACCGTGCATACGCGCCCGCCCCTGATTTGTCATGGCCGACTTTACAGTCGGCACGGCTTGGATTAGAGGGCCGCGAAATTGCGGGAGGCTTGCCGTGGACATCATCAAGGACCCTCAGGAATTGCGCGCGCGCTGCCGCGATTGGCTGCGCCGGGACGTCGTGACCGGACTCGTGCCCACCATGGGCTCGCTGCACGCCGGCCATGCGAGCTTGCTGCGCCTGGCCCGGGAGCGCGCCGAGCGCGTGGTGGCCAGCGTGTTCGTCAACCCCACCCAGTTCGGGCCGGGCGAGGACCTCGCCGCCTATCCCCGCGACCTGGACCGCGACGCGGCCCTGGCGCGCCAGGCCGGGGTGGACGTGCTGTTCGCGCCCGCGCCCGAGGCCATGTACGCGCCCGAGGCCGCCACCTGGGTCGAGGTGCCGGCGCTTTCGGGCTATTTGTGCGGCGCTTCGCGGCCGATCCACTTCCGGGGCGTGTGCACCGTGGTGTCCAAGCTCTTTTTGCTCGCCCAGCCGAGCCTGGCCGTGTTCGGGGAAAAGGACTGGCAGCAGTTGGCCATCCTTCGCCGCATGACCATCGACCTGGGCTTTCCCGTGGAGATCGTGGGCGCGCCCATCGTGCGCGAGGCCGACGGCCTGGCCCTGTCCTCGCGAAACGTCTACCTGACGCGACAGGAGCGGGCCGAGGCTCCCCACATCAACAAGGGACTGGCCCAGGCCGCCGCGCGCGTGGCGGCCGGCGAAAGGGACGCCGGGCGCATCCTGGCGGAGACCGCCGCCTCTTTCGCCCGGGAAATGCCGTCCGCCAGCCTGGACTACCTCGCCTGCGTGCACCCCGAGCGCCTGCACGCCCTGGACGTCATCGACGGGCCGGCGCTTTTCGCCACGGCGGTGAAGTTCTCCCGGGCGCGGCTGATCGACAACAGGCTGGCCGGCGTCACCGGATAGCCGACATGTCGTCGCGGCTTTGCGGCTTGCCTTTTGACGACGCGCCGGTTATCGGACTAAATTTCAATCGTCGTATACCGTCTTGCTGTAATAAAACGCCATGTCCGCCGTGATCGGACCGCTGGCACACGGAGGATATCCTTTATGATCAATGCCAAGGGCCGGTACCTGTTCAGCTCGGAATCCGTGACCGAAGGGCACCCGGACAAGGTCGCCGATCAGATTTCCGACGGCATCCTGGACGCCATCCTGGCCCAGGACCCCGACGCCCACGTGGCCTGCGAGACCCTGGTCACCACCGGCCTGGCGTTCATCGCCGGCGAGATCACCACCAAGGCCTACGCCGACTTCCCCGCCATCGTGCGCGAGACGGTCAAGGAGATCGGATACAACAGCTCGGCCATGGGCTTCGACTGGGAGACCTGCGCCGTCATCTCCTCCGTGGACAAGCAGTCCGTGGACATCGCCCAGGGCGTTTCCCGCGAGAAGCCCGAAGAGCAGGGCGCGGGCGACCAGGGCATGATGTTCGGCTTCGCCTGCACCGAGACCGAGACCCTCATGCCCGCCCCCATCTACTGGGCCCACAAGCTGTCGCGCCGGCTGTCCTACGTGCGCAAGAACAAGATCCTCGACTTCCTGCGCCCCGACGGCAAGACGCAGGTGGCCGTGGAGTACGTGGACGGCAAGCCGGTGCGCATCGACAACGTGGTGGTGGCCTGCCAGCACGACGAGAACATCTCCTACTCCGACCTCGTGGACGCGGTGCGCCAGGAAGTCATCTTCCACACCCTGCCCGAGTCCCTGGTGGACAAGAACACCAAGGTCTACATCAACACCACCGGCCGGTTCGTCATCGGCGGCCCCATGGGCGACTGCGGCCTGACCGGACGCAAGATCATCCAGGACACCTACGGCGGCATGGGCAACCATGGCGGCGGCGCGTTCTCGGGCAAGGATCCGTCCAAGGTCGACCGCTCCGGCGCGTACATGGCCCGCTACGTGGCGAAAAACGTGGTGGCCAGCGGCGCGGCCGAGCGCTGCGAGGTCCAGGTCGCCTACTGCATCGGCGTGGCCGAACCGCTGTCCGTGCTCGTCACCTCCATGGGCACGAGCGAGATTCCCGACGAGGCGCTCACCCGGGCCGTGCGCGAGGTCTTCGACCTGCGCCCCTACTTCATTTCCAAGCGTCTGGATCTCAAGCGTCCCATCTACAAGCCCACGTCCTGCTACGGCCATTTCGGCCGGGAGCGTCCCGAGTTCACCTGGGAACGCACCGACGCCGCGGCGGACATCAAGACGGCGCTCAAACTGTAAAAGCAGACCGCACACGGGGCGGCGCGACCGCGTCGCCCCGGCGAGTCCCCCATGCTGCGTCCGCTTTCCGAATCCATCGGCCGGTTCATGACCGACAAGGAGGCGTCGTTGCGGCGCAGCTTCGTGGAGACGTGCCGCCGCTGGGAAGCCATCGTCGGCCCGGAGACCGCGGAGTTCGTGCGGCCCCTGGGGCATCGCCGGCGGGAGCTGCTGCTCGGCGCCACGGACCCCGTGGCCATGCAGGAGATGCTTTTCGCGGCGCCGGAGATTTTGTCCCTGGTCAATGCGGCTCTGGGCGAAGAAGCCTTTGACAAGGTACGGTTCGATCTGCTAGGAGCCCAAGTTTCCTTGGATGCGCTACGGGGAACCCCTCCGCGTTTTGCGACGCCCCTGCCGACACGACCCGAAGGTCTGGGCGGGCTTTTGGGGAAGCTGGATCCGTCAAGCCCCGTGGGGCGTTGTTACGCCAAGTATGTTGCGTATTTTGAGGCCGGGCCGAAGCCGTCCGGCAGAACCCGCCGCGGCGGCCGCGCCAAGGCTGGCGGGACGGCATAAGACGGCGCGATACATTTTTTCGTGGAGGCGATTATGAGCGAAGGATTGCAGCTTGATCTGAAAAAGCCCCTGGACAAGATGACGGCCAAGGAACTGCGCGACCTGGTCCTCAAGCAGATTCCGCAGATCACGGGCGCGTCCGGCCTGGGCAAGGAAGAGCTCCTGGTCCAGATCAAGGAAGTGCTGGGGATCGGCGGCGAGGAAGGCCCGAAGGTTTCGCCGTACAAGACGAAGATCTTGTCGATGAAGGCCAAGATGCGGGAGCTGCGGGCCAAGCGGGCCGAGGTTTCCGGCGACGACGTGCGTCGGCAGAAAGAGATTCTGCGTCGCCAAGTCAACAAGCTGAAGAAGCGGACCCGGCGTCTGGCCCAGGCCTCCTGATCGGGGTGGGCCTGAAAAAAGTGCTTGACGGGCGGACCACAGTTGCATAAATAGGTTCGCTCTTGAGCTTGCTGGGGGATCGTCTAGCGGCAGGACTATGGACTCTGACTCCATCAACCTAGGTTCGAATCCTAGTCCCCCAGCCAACATTGTACCTGTGTCCCCATCGTCTAGCCTGGTCCAGGACATCGGCCTTTCACGCCGGTAACAGGGGTTCAAATCCCCTTGGGGACGCCAACGAATTCAAAGGCGTCAAGGTCCCGCGATAGCGGGGTCTTGACGCCTTCCTCTTTTTCTTCCGCAGTTTTTCCGCCCCTCCTGAAGCCCGTGGACGTGCTGTCACAGCACCCCACGGGCTTTTTTGTTGCCCACCCTCATTTTCAACCTTTGCAAAGGCCGCTCCGCTTGTGTGGAGCGGCCGCCGGGAGGCTGATCTCGTACTTCTCGGGGACCAGTCGATTTAACCGAAATTCTAACACCTCTCCATCTTTAATAATAGTAACTTTATTCTGGACGCTTCGTCCACGAAACGCGTTTTCAGGAGGTCGTCATGCCGCAACCGCAGGTTAGCGGAGGATTGGTCGTGCCCGATTTTGTTTTGGCCCAACCGGACCTCAAGCCCGGTGCCAAGCTCCTGTACTCGGCGCTGTGTCGTTGCGCCGAGGGCGCAGACCATTGCTCCCCAAGTCAAAAGCACTTGGCGCTGTGGATCGGGCAAAGCCTCCGGTCGGTGCAAAACCATCTGAACGGCTTAGCCGAGGCGGGTTTGATCCAGGTGCTGCCCGGCAAAGAGAGCAAAACCTCCATGTACCGGCTGCTGGTCCAGCCGATGGACGCGAGTCCCCAGCGGCAGGGCTTCCGCTCTCCCCCCAAGCCGACCGCGCCCAGAAAACGCAATTGGCGCTCTTCAAAGCGACCGGCGAAATGATGGCTATGGCGAAGAAAAACGAGGAGGCGAAACCGCTCCAGCGTGGGCGGTCGGTCGGGCGTGGTGTTCCGGCCCTGACGAGCCAGCCGCTCGGTCAACTTTGTCCACGGGGAGATGCCGTTGGCATAAGCGCGTAGGCCAAAAAAGGCGAAACCCGCTGGTTGCCGCCAACGGGTTTCAGACGCAGATGAGCTGGAACTCACTCACCTACAAAAGGCTGTAATGAGATTCCAAATACCCTCCAGGGGGACACACTGTCAAGGGTGTGGTCATCTTTTGTTGCCTTTTTTGGTCCGCATGTAAAAGGCTGTAATAATGGAACTTTGCGGATCAGATTTGCAAAAACAAGGTCTAGTCGTGCCGGCCTGCGTCCAACACAAAAGCCTTCCATTAGGAGTGCGATACACCTTTGCCCTTCTCGCGCGGTTGTGCGGGGACGAGGATCGCTGTTGGCCATCACAACGCTATCTTGCCGAGCAGCTCGGCGTCAGCCTCCGGTCCATCCAAAACTACTTACAATGCCTTGAAAAAATAGGCTTTATCGCCATCCGCCCTGGGCGAGACGGTGAAACCAATACTTATCAGCTCCTCCCGCATCCTCTCATACAGCAAGAACTTTTTCAGCGCTCCGATTGTGGCTCCACCGACAATGTAAAATTTGCGGGGAGGGCTGCAAAATCTGCGTCTGTAATTAAGAGAGAAGAAAAGAAGAATACCCCCCTTACCCCCCAGCAGGGGGGAAGTGTGGATCGCCCCGCGCCGTCCTCAAATGCCTGGAAACAGGAGGCGATTGCCGCTTTTGATCGGGTCTGGTCCATGTGGCCGGTCCAGGAAGCGCGCACAATGGCGCTCCGCTGGTGGCTGCGTCTGTGGCGGCTTCGCTCTCTCCCCTCTCTCGACGCAATTCTTGCCTCAGTCCGTTCCCACATCGCTCAAAATCCCCGGTGGAGACGTGGGTTTGTGCCGTTTTTGGCCACGTGGCTCAAAGGGCGTCGGTGGGAAGACCCAATGCCTACCGCACCATCATGCCCGGTCAACGCATCTCATCCAACTCCAAAGCCAGAGTCAGCAAAACCTCTTGGACTCCAAGGGGAAAAGGCAAACAGCAAGCCAGCCGCGCAATTGCCGGACAATGCTTGGCAGCGCTTAGAGCGTGCGCAGTCTCTTTGGCCATGTTCGTTAACCGATGCAGAACACAGCATGGTGCGAGGGTTGTGGATGTATCTTTATACAAAAAACAAACTTCCTTCGGAAAGCCTTATTATTGAGGCCGCAAGGAATACAAAACTCAAGTTCAGCAGGTGGCTCCATGTCTACCAACAAAAAGAGCATAACGACACCTCGAAAATTTGTCAGGAGGCGTGGTGTAGCGCGTATTGATGTTGCAGCCAATAGAGAACT
>JAEWCY010000182.1 GCA_023390395.1 Pseudomonadota bacterium
GGTTGGCGAAAGGCTCGAACACGAGCTTTTTAAGCTCGTCCTCGCTGACGTTTTCCGCGAGATTGCGCCGCGTCATGAGCGAAGCGCCCATGGCCACGCCAAGGGCCTTGTCCGCGAAGCGCACCACGGGCGGCAGGCAGGTGTCCTTCATGAGCCAGACCATGATGTCCGGGAAGGCGCAGCGGTTGACGTAGGCCCCGAGCAGGTCGCGATCGATGAGCGCCCGGCCGTTGGGGTTGCGCACGTCCTGCCCCAGCGGCAGCAGCTTGCCGCCGTCTTCGGTCAGGGCCAGGTTCATGGTGGAGATCATGTAGCGCCAGTCCGGGTGGCCCAGGGGGCGCGAGTCGGTCTTGTCGAAGAGCGTGGGCTCCCACACCCGGCAGACTTTGCCCTCGCAGTCGATCTGGAAGGCGTCGTCGTGGAGCACCACCTTGGAAAAGCCGGCCGGCAGGGTGCCGCCGTTGTCGTGGGAGTTGGTGTGCGACGACTTGCCCGTGCCGGACAGGCCGAAAAAGGCGATGGAGCGCTTGCCCTTTTCGCGCGCCGCCGGGTCCTCGCAGCCGGAGAAGTCGATCTCCTTGATGCCGCCGTGGCAGGCGGCCATGCCGAGGCGCATGCCCGAGGTCCAGGCCAGGGTGAGGGTGCCCTTCTTGCGTTCGCCGAAATAGCGCATGCCCAGGTTGAAGATGACGTTGGCCTCCTCGTCCACCAGGGCGAGTTGGGAGCCGCCTTCGTTGTGGTAGTAGGGGTCCGTCGTCTTCCAATGGTTGAATCCCACGACCAGGATGTCGGGAATGGGCAGGCGGGGGCTTTGGGCGTAGGCCGCGGCCAGTTCCTCGTAGGGCGTGAAGTTGGCCAGCCAGTTGAAGACGTTGACCGCGTCGTCTTCGGTCGCCACGATGGTCGCCTTGATCATGAGGTCCGGGTCGAGTCCCAGGATGGCCTCGGCCTTGATCAGGGGATGGCGCTGCATCTCGTAGACGGCCTCGCGCAGGTCGGACTCGACCTTGCGCCGTTCCACGGCCTCCATGCGGTTGTAGAAGCGTCGGGCCTTGGCCGTGCGGCCGACGATGCGGCCGTGGCAGTTGTTGATGACCGTCGCGCCCTCGGGCAGGCCCAGGCGGGCCGCCGCCGGGGGGTAGATCGGCAGGTCGGTGTCCATGACGTCGTGCTGGCTTTTAGCCAGGGCGTAAGCCTCGGCGGCCGTGACCTTGCGCACCCGCCTGTCCAGGCAAAGCGTCTGGGCGATGGAGCGCAGCGGCGGCATCTTCCGCATGTCGTCGCGATAGTACTCGTGGCTGGCGAGGCTGGCCATGAACCCTCCGTAGGGGATGGATTGATGTTGAATCGTACGCGGTCGGTTTTGCCGGGTAAACCGTTTTCTGGCGGAATCAGCCGCGGCGGCCGGGCGTGAAGCGCTTGGGGTCGATGCCGTACTTCTTGACCTTGTAGTTGACCACCCGATAGCTCTCGCGCAGGTTGCGCGCCGCTTGGTACATGTTGCCCCGGGCCTTTTTCAGGGCCTCGACCAACAGTTCCTGCTCGAAGGTGGCCACGGCGTCGCCGAAGGAAAGCGAGGGTTCCGTACCCGACGACTCGCCGGTCTGCAGGGTCGGCGGCAGGTGGTACGTGCGCACCACGGCCTCGTCGCAGACCAGGGCCGCCCGTTCCATGCAGCTCAACAGTTCTCTGACGTTTCCGGGCCAGTGGTACTGGTTGAGGAGATCGATGGCGGGCGTGGAGATGCGGCGCACGGTCTTGCCGGTGCGTCGCGAGAAATCGTCGAGAAAGCGCTCGGCCAGGGGCAGGATGTCGCCGGTGCGGTCGCGAAGGGGCGGCACGAACAGCGAAAAGACGCCCAGGGCGTAGTAGAGGTCCTCCAGGAAGTCGCCCCGGGCCAGGGCGTCCTCCAGGGAGGCGCGGCTGGCGGCCACGACCCGGGCGTCCACGGAAACCGGCGTGTCGCCGCCGGCCCGCTGCATGGCTCCTTCCTGGATGACCCGCAGCACCTGCTCCTGGGCGGCCAGGGGCAGCTCGTCGATGTCGTCCAGGAAGACCACCCCGCCCTGGGCCAGCTCGAAGATGCCCCGGCGGGAGCGGGTGGCCTTGGCGCGTTCGCCCTTCTGCACGCCGCAAAGCGCCTCCAGGGCGGCCTCTTCCGGCATCTCGCCGCAGCCCAGGCGCAGGAAGGGCCGGTGGCGGCGGTTGCCCTGGGCGTGGAGAAAGCGGGCCAGGGCTTCCTTGCCCGTGCCTTCCTCGCCGCGCAGCAGCACCGGCGCGCCGGCGTCGGCCGCCTGGGCGATCTGGCGCAGGAGCAGGCGCATGCTCTTGGACACGGCCACCGGCGGCGGGGCCAGGGATTCGGCCAGGGCCTCGGCCTCGGGCGAAATCGGCGTCTCGGCGGCGGGCGGGGCGGCCGGGCGTCGGCGCGACCGGGCCAGTTCGTCCCGCAGGCGCAGGGTGGCGTTGCCGATCATGGCCCCGGCCACGACCAGGAACTCCCGGTGGGCCTCCAGAAAGACCATGGGCGCCTTAGGCAGGTCCACGCTGAGCGCCCCGACCACGCCCGAGGAGGCCACGGGCTCGAAGCCCTCCACCTGGCCGTCGGGCTCGGGGATGGTCACGGGCACGCAGATGTAGGACAGAGTGGCCAGCTCCTGGGGCGGCCGACCGAGGAAGTCGGGGTGGTCCTTGACGTCCTGGAGCACCAGGGAGCGCCGGGAGCCGATGACCTGTCCCGTGGACAGGGGGGCCGGGCCGTAGAGGTGGTCCAGGCCCTGCTCCTTGCCGTGGGAAAGCAGGATGCGCGCCCCGGCCTGGGGAAGGTCGTGGATCTCCAGGCTGGCCCGGCGGTAGCCCAGGGCCTCGACCAGGATGGCCAGGGACTCCTCCAGCCCGCGGCGCACGGCGCGGCCCGGCCCGGTGGTGGCCGCGATGCGCGAAAGCGCCCCGTAAAAGGCCGGGCCCGCGCTGTCGAAGGTCGTCAGCGGATCGATCACGCCGCCTGT
This sequence comes from Pseudomonadota bacterium, assembly GCA_023390395.1. Taxonomy (GTDB): domain Bacteria; phylum Desulfobacterota; class Desulfovibrionia; order Desulfovibrionales; family Desulfovibrionaceae; genus Solidesulfovibrio. The sequence continues at coordinate 3,009 of JAEWCY010000182.1, forward strand.
CCTGTCGCGGCCGCCTGGGCGCCCAACTCCAGGGCCTTGAGGTTGAGCGGCACGATCTTGGGCTTGAGGTATTTTTCCACCGAACGCATGAGCGCCGCCACGTCGAAGGGCAGCGCGCCGCTGGCCGCGGCCGCGCCGAGGAGCACGATGTTGGCGGCCTTGGCCGTGCCGGCCTGTTCGGCCAGGCTGATGGCCGGCACCATGACGATGCCGGCGGCGAACCCCCGGGCCGTATCCAGCACGGCCTCAAGGGGCGGGTAGCATTCCCGGCCCAGGCACACGCCCACGGGCTGGACGGCCTCGGCGTTGCTGACGATCGATCCGCCGCGCCTAAGCATCGGCAGGGCGCGCAGGGTCTCCAGCAGCTCGAAGCCGAGCAGCACGTCGGCCTCGCCGGCCGAGATGCGGGCGCTTTTGTAGCCGCCGACGAGCAGCGTCGATTCGACCACGCCGCCGCGCTGGGCCATGCCGTGGATCTCGCCCGAGGTCACGGGCAGGCCCGCGTCCAGGGCGGTGCGGGCGAGCAGGGTGGTGGCGGTCAGGGTTCCCTGGCCGCCGACGCCGGTGAGGAAGATGCGGGCGCGGTTCATCGAGCCTCCTTCTTGCCGGGCTTGATGGCGGCGGAGAGCTGCACGCAGTACATGCAGCCGTCGCACTGTTCGGCGTTGATGGTGAAGACGCCGGCTTCCATGGCGAAGGCCGGGCAGGCCAGGTTGTCCCGCACGGCCAGGCAGGATTCGGGGTCGCCGGCCACCCGGGCGGGCGGGGTCTTCTTGGCCTGGCCCACGCGCCGGGCGTGGATGGGGCAGGGATATTCGGCCACGAGCACGCGCGGGCCGCGCTGGCCGGCGAAGGTTTCAAGCGCCGCCACGGTGGCCTTGTGGTTGAGGGGGTTGACCTTGACCGGCTCGATGCCGCAGGCCCGGATCAGAGCCATGAGGTCCACAGGGTTGGGGTTTTCTCCGAAGATGGTGGTGTCCACCCCGGGGTTGGGCTGGTGCCCGGTCATGGCCGTGGTGCGGTTGTCCAGGATCACCACCAGGATGTCGTGGTCGTAGGCCACGGCGTCGATGAGCCCGGTGATGCCGGAATGAAAGAAGGTCGAGTCGCCGATGAACGCCACCACCGGCTTGCCCGAGGCCCGGGCGAAGCCCGCGCCCGTGGAGATGGACGAGCCCATGCACAACAGGAAGTCGGCGGCCCGGAAGGGCGGCAGAAATCCCAGGGTGTAGCAGCCGATGTCCGAGGAATAGACGGCCTCGTCGCCGAAGACCTCGCGCACGGCGTAGTAGGCGGCCCGGTGGGGGCAGCCGGCGCAGAGGTTGGGCGGCCGGCGGGGCAGGTCGCCGGGCACGGTCAGGGTGTCGGCCGCGGGCGCGGGCCGGCCGAGGACCGCGTCGACCGCCGCCCGGACGTTGGCCGTGGCATATTCGCCGTTTCGCGGCAGATGTTCGCCTTTGCCGACGATGGCCACTTCGATGCCGCGTTTTTGGGCCAGGGCGCGCAGGTCGTTTTCGAGCACGGGCTCGAGCTCCTCGACCACGACCACGGTGCGGCACTTGGCCATGAAGGCGGCGATGCGCTCCTCGGGCAGGGGATAGGTCATGCCGAGTTCGAGCACGCGGACGGTCCCTTCCAGGCCGTCCTCGGCCAGGACGTCGCTCAAATAGTTGCGGGCCACGCCCGAGCTGACAAATCCGATTTCGCCCTGGCCGCGTTCGACGTTGTAGGGCGAGGTCTCGGCCACGGCCCGGGCCTTTTCGAGCACGCCAAGCAGGCGCTGGTGCATGGGCCGGGCCGAGGCCGGCAGGGGCACGTACTTGGCGGGATTTTTGACGAACGGCTTTTCCGCGACGTCCGTGGGCAGCGCTCCCGCGGCCACCGGGCCGCGCACGTGGTTGACGCGGGTGGTGGTGCGCAGCATGACCGGCGTTTCGAGCTCCCGGGAAAGGGTCAGGGCGTCGCGGGCCATGTCCTTGCATTCCTGGGCCGTGGCCGGCTCGAAGCAGGGCAGGCCGCCCAGGCGCGCGTAGATGCGGTTGTCCTGCTCGTTTTGCGACGAGTGGCAGCCGGGGTCGTCGGCGGAAAGGAGCACCAGCCCGCCCGGAGCCGAGACATAGGCCAGGGTCATGAGCGGGTCGGCGGCCACGTTGACGCCGACGTGCTTCATGGTCACGAGACTGGCCAGTCCGGCCAGGGTCGCGCCGCCGGCCACTTCCAGGGCGACCTTCTCGTTGACGGAATATTCGAAGTAGTAGGGCGCGCCCTGGGACAGCCGGAAAAAGGTGTCCGGCACTTCCGAGGACGGGGTTCCGGGATAGCAGGTGACGAAGCGGACGCCGCCTTCCAGCGCCCCCCTGACGATGGCCTCGTTGCCGAGCAGCAGCAGGGTTTCCCCGGCCGTTGCGGTCAATAGCTCCTTGCCCACGAAAAACCTCCGACGAAAGTAGGGACGCTCCGGGGCGTCCGGGCGACTGCGCCGGCGGCGGGGGCATTGGCCGACCCGCCGCCGGCGCGGCGATCCCATCACGTCCCGGAGGCGTCGCCGTCCGGGAGCGCGGTTGATTCTCCGAGCGCCGAGGCGCGACGGCCTCAGCCGTTGCCCTTGGCGGCCTTGCTCTTGAGCTCGGCGATGCGGGCGTCGATGTAGGCGGCGTTTTGCACGTTGCCGTCGGCCTTCATCCGCTCGAAGGCGGCCAGGGCCTTTTGCCACTGTCCGGCGGCCTCGGCGGACACGGCCAACTGCCGGTCCACGGTCATGGAGAAGGACTTGGGCGCTGACACGGACAGCGCCTCGAGCACCTCCACGGCCTTGGCGTCCTGGCCGGCCTTGGACAGGGCGGCGGCATAGCCGATGCCGGCCACGGTCTTCATGCCGGCCGGGGCGGTCTTGGAGACGGCGTCCCAGGCGGCGGCGGCCTTGGCGAAATCGTTCAGCTCCAGGGCGGTCTGGGCGGCGGCCAGCCAGACGCCGTCGCGGGCGGCCCCGGGAGCGGTCTTGGCCAGGGTCTCCAGGGCGGCCAGGCGCTCGGCTCCGGCCTTGGTCAGAAGGATCGTGCCCAGTTCGTTCTCGGCCTTGGCCACCTGGCTTTTCTGGTACACCCCGTACAGGGCGTAGCCGCCGGCCACGGCCACCACGACCAGGACGCCGGCCAGGGTTTGCTTCCAGTGACGCAGGGGCATCTGCAGGATCGTAGCGATGTCGGCCGGAGCGGTCCTGGGGGACTGCGACGAATTGGTGTCGGTCATGAAGAAACGCCTCCAAAGCGCATGGGGATACGTGAAAAAGAGCGCTACAGATAAGCACAAAGCCCGGGGCGTGTCAAAAGGAGGAGCACCGCACGACGTTCGGCCGCGGAGGGATCGGGCAGCGTCAAACGGCCCGGGACGCGGCTTCCAGGGCGACGTGGGCCGCGCCGACCAGGCCGGCCACGGCCGAGGCGTCTTCGAGCAGCGCCAGTTCCGCCGCTTCGAGCCCGAGTCCATGGCTTCCGGCGAAGGCGGCGAACCCGGCGGCCATGGCCCGGAAGGTCGCGGCGTCGAGGCGGCTGGTCCGGGAACCCAGGAGGCGTATCGCGGCCAGGGGGCGGTCGCGGTGCAGTTCGTGGGCGAACATGGCCAGGTGCGCGCCCAGAATGCCGTAGATGTGCTCGGCGTCCTGGCGAAGCCGGGGAGCATCCGCGTCCAGGGCGTCGCGGAAAAACGTCGCGGCCTCGTGGGCGGCCAGGCCGTATTTCTCGAGCAGCCCCAGTTCGTAGGCCACGGCGGCCGCGCCGTAGTGCGAGAGGTAGGACCGGATGGTGGAAAAGAGCCTGCCCGAGCCGTTTGGCGGTGCGAAGCGGGTGACGAGCCAGCCGTATTCGTGAAAACCCGCCTCGGCCCGGCCCGAGGCGTCCAGGCGGTGGACGGCGGGCGAGCTGCCCAGGCGCACCGACAGCATGTCGCCGGCCGGCCGGCCGCCGTGGCGGTGGGCGAAGACGGCCTGGGCCAGGCCGTCGTTGAGCACGTCAAACGGCCGGCCCGGGGCCACGTCGCGGCAAAAGCGCGAAAGGACGGCGGCGGCTTCCCCGTCCGGGCAGTGCGGGAAAAGGCCGTAGCCCGGCACGGCCAGGACCTTGCCCCGATACGTCGTGGCCGCGAGGCTCAGACCCAGGACGTCGATTCCAGCCCCCCCCCCTGCGAGCCAGATCCTGAGCCGCTTCCCGCACGGCGTCGAGGAGGGCGGCAAGGTTCGGTTCCTTGCCGCAGGCCGCGTTTGGCCGACTGGTGAGCCCTTCCAGGGTGAAACGGCCCTGGGCGTCGACATGCACGAGGGCCAGACGCGTCAGGTGCTGGCCGACGTTGACGGCCAGGGCCAGGCCGGGACGCGGGGCGGGCGGCGGCGCAGCCGCGGCGGGTCCAGGCTCCGGGCCCGGGAGCGGGCCGCTTCCGACGGCGGCTTCCAGGCGGAAGTCGCGTCCGAAGACCTGTCGGGTCAAGCCGCGCAGAAAACCCAGGGGCATGTCGGAAAAGGGGCGCAGGCGCACGAAGAGCAGCCGGTGGGCTTCGTCGCGCAGCCGCCCGGCCAGTCCTCCGTTTTCGCAATAGAGCGTGACCGAGGCGGCCCCGTGCACGCACAGGACGTTGTTGATCAAGGCCGCGACATAAAGGGCGCCGGACCGGGTTTGGCGATCGTCGGCCGGCCAGGCCGCCCGGATGGCGGCGCGGATCGGCGGCGCAGCCCCGCGGTCGAAGAGCAGGGTGACGGGCAGAGACCGGCATGGCGGCAAGGCGGCGAAACGGCGATGCCACAGGGCCAGGTAGGGCGGCATGGCCTGCCCTGGGGAGCGGGACCGGGCGGGTTCGTCGAGGAGCATCCGAATCGCCTTGCCAGGGGTGGGCGCGCCTCGCGGCGCGACGACGGGTCCTTGCGCCCAAACAGCCGGACGCGGATCCGCAAGCAAGGGTCGGAGGAAGAAGTCGATCGGTTACAGTGTGGAAAGACATATCGCGCCCGTAATGCCGCAACAAGTCCAGCCGGCGAAAAAAACGCGCCCGGTGCGCAGGCGGACAAAGGAGGGGGGCAAGCGGGCAAAGCGCAGGCCGCGTGGCCGTGCGGCCACAAAACAAGCGGTCGCCCGGGCGCGCCGCGAGCCGGTACGGGCCGCGCGGCGCGAATCCGGAAGGCGGCCGGCGTCCCGGCCGGGGATCAGGCGGCTGTTTTCGCGCCGCCGCCTTTCTGCTCGATGAGGGCCTTGGCCCGCATGGCCAGTTGGGACACGTCGGGCTTGGAAATCTGGTCGTCGGCGCCCACGGCCTCGCCCTTGTGGCGCAGCTTGTCCGTGATCAGCGACGAGAAGAGGATGACAGGCAGGCTCTTGAGGACCGGGTCCTCCTTGATCCGTTTGGTCAGATTGTGCCCGTCCATGGCCGGCATCTCGATGTCGGCCACCATGACGTGGACGTAGTCGGAAAGCGGGCGGTGCTCGGACTCGGAGTTGGCCTTGATCTGCGTGAGCAGCTCGTAGGCCTCGCGGCCGTTCTGCACCGCGGTGACGTCGAAGCCGGCCTTGTGGAGCAGGTCCTTGAGCATCTCGCGCACGAGCACCGAGTCGTCGGCCACCAGGGCGCGGTAGCGGCTGGTGGAGCTCCATTCGATGCTCATGTCCAGGCGCAGGCCGAGGTTGGGATTGAGGTCGGCCACGATCTTTTCCAGGTCGAGCAGGAAGACGATGCGGTCCTCGAGCTTGACCACGCCGGTGATGGAGTCGCCGCTCATCTTGGAGACGTAGCGGTTGGGCGGCTCCACCGCCTCCCAGCTCATGCGGTGGATGCGGGTGACGCCGGAAACGAGGAAGGAGGTCGTCACGTTGTTGAACTCCGTGACGATGACCTTGGGCGAATCCGTTTCCTGGCGGATCTTGTCGAGCCACACGGACAGGTCCACCAGGGGGATGATGTGGTTGCGCAGGTTGAAGGCGCCAAGCACGCTCGGGTGGGACACCTCGGGCATGCCCGTGACCTTGGGTAGGCGGATGATCTCCAGGACCTTGGCGACGTTGACGCCGTAATAGCCGCGGTACATGCCCGAGACTTCCGGGGCGTCGCCGGTGAAGGAGGAGGGGGCGGGCTCGTCGATGAAGAATTCGACGATTTCCAGCTCGTTGGTGCCGGCTTCAAGGAGGATGTTGGTCTGGGCCATAGGGTGATCTCCGGGCGTCGCTTTTTCGCTAAAACGATTCCAGCACCTTCTGCACGCGGTCAATTATCGTCTTGGGGGTTGAAGCTCCGGCTGTCAAGCCGATTGTGCGCTTTCCGGCCACCATGTCCGGGGTCAGTTCGTCGGCCGTCTCCACGTGGACGCAGTCCGTGCCGGCCGCGCGGGCCACCTGGGCCAGCCGCCTGGTGTTGCCCGATTCGCGTCCGCCGACCACGACCATGAAGTCCACCCGGGCGGCCATGTCCATGGCTTCCTGCTGGCGGTTCATGGTGGCGTTGCAGATGGTGGAGAGCACGGTGATGTCGGCGTCCAGGCTGGCTTTGAGGTGGTCGCGGATGCGCAGGAACTCCTGCTCGTCCTGGGTGGTCTGGGCGGCCAGGAAATAGGCCGGGCCGGGGGTGAGCTCCAGCTCCTCCAGTTCGTCCATGGAGCCGAAGACGCAGGCCCCGGCCGTGGCGTAGCTGAGCAGGCCCTTGACCTCGGGGTGGTCCTCTTCGCCGAAAAGGAGCAGCGCCTTGCCGTGCCTGGCCTGGGAGGCGATGAGCGTCTGGGCCTTTTTCACCTTGGGGCAGGTGGCGTCGACGATGGTCGCGCCGCGCGACTTGATGGCCTGGCGCACATGTTCGGGAATGCCGTGGGCCCGGATGACCACCGTGGCCCCGGGCGGGATGTCCGCCGGGTCGTCGACCACGCGCACGCCCCGGGCGGCGTATTCCTCCAGCACCTGTGGGTTGTGGATGATGGGGCCGAAGGTGAGGATGGGCATTTCCGCCGCTGCTGCCCCTTGGGGGGCGGCGATGAGGGAGGCCAGCTTCTTGAGCGCCAGGTCGACTCCCATGCAGAAGCCGGCGGTCTGGGCGCGGAGCAGTTTCATGCGTGTTCTCCGGATGCGGCGGCAAGGGCCTCGGCCGCATCGATGACGGCGTCGAGCTCGTCCCAAGATGTACAGTGACAAAGCCTGTCCCGCAAGGCGCGGCAGCCCGGCAGATCGCGCAGGTAGCGGGGCACGGCCGTGCGCATGCGAAGCAGCGCCCGCCTGTCGTCGGCATGCTCCCGGCACAGGGCGGCGTGGCGGCGGATGACGTCACAAAGGGGCGGCAGGGGCAGGGCCGGCAGTCCGCGCAAGGCGCGAAGCCCGTTGGCGTGGCGGGTGAAGACGCGCGGGTCGGCCAGGGCCCCCCGGGCGTACATGACCCCGGCCGCGCCCGTGTCCGTAAGGCGCGCCAAGGCGTCGGCCTCGGTCATGAGGTCGCCGCTGGCCAGCACGGGCAAGGGCGAGGCGGCCACGAAGGCGGCCAGGCGCGCCGCGTCGGCCGTGCCGGAAAAGCCCTGGCTGGCGTGACGGGGGTGGAGCGTGAGCCAGGCCGCTCCCGCCTCGGCCAGGCGCGGGGCGAGAGCCAGTGCCGTGAAATCCGGCGGCTTGGGGCCAAGGCGCAGCTTGACCCCCACCCGGCCCGGGCCGGCGGCCTCGGCCATGGCCCCGGCGCAGGCGAGCAGGCGTTCGGGGTCGCCGAGCAGGGCCGCGCCGGAGCCGGTCTTGATCACCTTGCGCACGGAGCAGCCGCAGTTGAGGTCGAAAAAGGCGTAGCCCGCCTCGGCCAGTTCCCGCACGGCCCGTCCCAGGTAGTCGGGGTCGGCCCCGAAGAGCTGCACCACCAGCGGCGCGTCGTCGGGATGGCTGGCCAGCAGCCGCCTGGTGTTGCGCGAATCGTAAAAAAGGCCCTTGGCGCTGACCATCTCGGTCACGGCGACCGCCGCCCCGAGCTCCCGGCACAACAACCGGAAGGGCAGGTCGGAAAAGCCGGCCAAGGGCGCGAGCCAGGGGGCGTCGGGGGAGATGGGAAGAGAAGGCATCGGGGAAATCCTCGGCGGCATGTACCCCAAGCCGGGTCCGGGGGCAACGGGCCAAGCCCCCGGGGCTCCGACCGAAAACGGCCAAGCCGCCGGCCGTTCAAGGCGCGGCGGCTTGGCCGATGACGACGCCATGTCGCCGCGTGCACGCTTCGCCCCTGGGGCGTCGCTTCGTGCGGGCGCGGCCTAGAGCCTGCCGTGAACCAGGCCCAGGATGCCGACCACGATCAGGTAGACGGCCACGATGAGGTTGAGCAGGCGCGGCATGACGAGGATCAGGATGCCGGCGATGAGCGCGATGAGCGGTTGCAGCGAAACGACCATCTGCATGGGACCTCCTCTGGCGCGCTGTCGCCGCCGGGGCTCATTTCCGGTTGGTCCGCAAGTCGTGGTCCGGCCCGCTGTGCCCGGGATGGCGGCGCGTTGCGCCCATGAAAAGGAAAATGGCCACTTTTTGCGACGGCGCAAGGCCCTTGGCCGGACAGCCTTTGGCCGCGCCGGCACGACCGCGGGGTGGACACCGCCCCGGCCGCCCGGTCGGAATCGTCGGGGCCATGGACGCGCCCGGGATGGATCGGGGAGAAAAAACGGTCGTCATTTCCTGTTGCGCCGTCGTCACGATATGCTCCTCGCCGGGAAAGGGCAGCCTGGAAAGGCGACGTTTCCGGTCGCGGCATGGAGGGGCGATGGCCGGTTTTCCTTGCTCCAGGGCACTGCGTGCGGTATACAATGACGAAAACGGACGTGAACGCCTTCTTGAAGGCGTCGCCGGAAACACGGCTTCGCGCCTTCCCCGGCATTGCACGCGCAACACAGGAGCAACATGCAAAAAACCAGCGGCGCACGACGCGCCCCCTTCATCGAACTGGCCCTGGCCCCCTTCGTCCGCTTCAGCCATGTGGAGGCCTCGGGCGGCATCGTGCTCATCGCCTGCACGCTGGTCGCCCTCGTCTGGGCCAATTCCCCCTACGCCCCGGCCTACGCCGCCCTGTGGGACACGCCCGTGACCGTGGGCTTCGGCGGACTGGTCCTGTCCAAGACGCTTCTGCACTGGATCAACGACGGGCTGATGGCCGTCTTTTTTTTCACCGTGGGGCTGGAGATCAAACGCGAGATCCTGGTCGGCGAGCTCAACACGCTGGGGCAGGCCGTGCTGCCCGTGGCCGCGGCCGTGGGCGGCATGGCCGTGCCGGCCGCCGTCTACGCCGCCGTCAACCACGGCCTGCCGTCCCTTTCCGGCTGGGGCGTGCCCATGGCCACGGACATCGCCTTCGCCCTGGGCATCCTGTCGCTTCTGGGCGACCGCGTGCCGGCCGGGCTCAAGGTCTTCCTGGCCGCCGTGGCCATCGTGGACGACATCGGCGCGGTGCTGGTCATCGCCGTCTTCTACAGCGGCGACATCTCGCTTTTCTCGCTCTTCCTGGGAGCGGGCATGCTGCTTTGCATGCTGGCGGCCAACGCCATGGGCGTGCGCCATCCGGTCGTCTACCTGCTGCTTGGCGCGGTGCTGTGGCTGGCTTTTCTCAAGTCCGGCGTGCACGCCACCATCGCCGGCGTTGTGGCGGCCATGGCCATCCCGGCCCGCACGCGCCTGCCGGCCGGGGCCTTCGCGGTCAGGGTCCGCCGGCTGCTCGACAGCTTCGAGAGGGCCGACAGCGACGGCGGGCCGCTTTTGGCCAACAAGGCGCAGATCGCCGTCCTGGAGGAGATCGAGACGGCCTGCCGCAAGGCCGGCGCGCCGCTCTCGCGCATCGAGCACGCCCTGCACCCCTTCGTGGCTTTCGCCGTCATGCCGGTCTTCGCCCTGGCCAACGCGGGCGTGGCGCTTTCCGGCGAAGCCGGGGGGCTGGTCGGCGAACCTGTGGCCGTGGGCATCGTGCTGGGGCTTGTGGCCGGCAAATTCGTGGGCATCTTCGGGGTCTGCCTGGCCATGTTCCGGCTCGGCTGGGCGAGCCTGCCCGATGGGGCGCAGCTGCGGCACTACGCCGGCGTGGCCTGCCTGGCCGGCATCGGCTTCACCATGTCCATCTTCATCGCCGGGTTGGCTTTCGGCGAGCAGGGCCACCTGGTCGCCACGGCCAAGCTGGCGGTCCTGGCCGCGTCCACGGCGGCGGGGCTCATCGGCTACGCCGTGCTGCGCCTGGTCGGAAGCGGCGAGACGCCGGGCCGCGTCTCCTAGCCCGTCGATCGGGTAAGGTTGCCCGGGCATGTCCGGCCCGCGCCTGGGACCTCGCCGTCCGCACTGACCGCGTCTGGCGCTTCGAATGATCAGCCTCGGTTCGTCTCCCCCTTGCGGGGTGGTCCAGGAGGGGCCCCCGGCCCCTCCTGGACGCCGGAGGCATTTTCCCCTCTCGGCTAGACGTCCAGCCCGGGTCGGGCCCAGGCGGTCTGGCGCACGCCGTCGAGCCCCTTGAAGCACTTGCCGGCGCGGATGCCGGCCAGGGCCGCCTCCGGGTCGGGCACGGCGCAGCCGGCCAGCACGTCGATGCCGCAGGCGAAAAGCGACGGCGCGAAGGGCGTGGTCGGGCCGAGCATGACCACGAAGGCGTCCTCGCGGCAATATTTGAGGATGTCCGCCAGGGTGCCGTTGACCAGCGTCGTGCCGGTCACGGCTACCACGTCCGCCAGGGGCAGCACCTCCGGGGCCTTGGAGGCGTCCACGTCCCCGGGCTTGGGCCGCTTTTCCAGCACCCACAGGGTCTCGCACACCCGGCGCAGGGCGTCGACGAAGGGAAAGTGGCCGACCACGGCCGCCTTCCTGCCCCGGCACCGGGAGACCATGATCTCCTGGCCGGGATGGTCGGGGCCGTCCGTCGGCGGCGGGAGCAGGGCGTTGACCGCGGCCATGGCCAGGCTGGCGGCGTCGGTGCCGGACACGCCGGGATCGGCCAGGCTGGCGGCCAATGTCCCTGCCGACGCGGGCAGCGCGTCCTTTGGCGCGTCGAGGCGCTGCAGGCCCGGCGCGATGTGGGAGACCAGGGAGGCCAGGCCGCAGAACCGGCCCGACACGGCGGCCAGGCAGGATCCCACGGTGACGTCCGTTACGGGCGCGTCCGGGACGGCCCGGACATCCTCCACGATGGCGCGCAGAATGTCGTTTTGCGCAAGTGTCTTTCGCATGGCGGCTCCTTTGAGAAACGTTGCGGAGCGTACCGGCGCAGGCATGACGTCGGTTCTGGCAACATATTGTTTCCATGGAAGATTGTAAAGAAATACGCCTCGCCCGGACATGGTCCGTACGGACATGTCGCGGCAAATACATGTTGTTTTTGCGACGGGAGGCCTCCGGCGCCCTTGGATATTTCCGACAGGCGTGGTATGGTGTTACGACTGCTCCACCGGAGGGACCATGTCCACAAAGGCCCATGCCATGGTGTTGGCGTCGTTTATAGGCGATGCCTTGGCGCTTGGACCGCACTGGGAGTACGACGTCGCCGCTTTGCGCCGCCGTTTCGGCGAAGTGGACGGCTACGTCACGCCCTCGGACGACGGCTACCATGCCGGGAAAAAAGCCGGCGACCAGACCCATTACGGCGACCAGACCCTGCTGTTGCTGCGTTCCCTGGCCGAGCGGGGCGGCTTCGACCTGGAGGATTTCGCCGAAAAATGGGTCGCGCGCATGCGCTCCTACGACGGCTACGTCGACGGCGCCACGCGCATGACCCTGCGGATCTTCGATTTCGGCGAAGGGCCCGAACAGTCCGGCTCCAATTCCAACGACCTGGCCGGGGCCAGCCGCGCCGCGCCCCTGGTCTTCGCCCTGCGCCACGACCTCCCGGCCCTGGTGGCGGCGGTGCGGGCCCAGACCAAGATGACCCACAACCACGCCCAGGTCATCGAGGCGGCGGAATTCTTCGCCCGCGCCGCCTGGGGGACGCTCTCCGGCAAGCCCGCCCGCCTCGCCCTGGAGGAGGCGGCCGAGGCCGGCTACGGCAGCGCGCCCGTCGACCGCTGGTTGGCGGCCGGATTGGATTCGGCCGGTGAGGACACCGTGGCGGCCATCGGCCGTTTCGGACGGACCTGCCACATCGACGAGGCCATGCCCGGGGTGATCCACCTGATCGCGCGTCACGAGCACGACCTGCGCGCCTGCCTGACCCAAAACGTCATGGCCGGGGGCGACAGCGCCGCCCGGGGCATGCTCGCCGGCATGGTCTGCGGCGCTTGCCTCGACCCCGCGGCCCTGCCCGGGGCATGGCTGGCCGGGCTTCGCGCCCGGGAAGCCATCGAGAGCGATCTGCGCGCCATCGCCCGTTCCTAAGCCGGGTTTTACACCGGCGGTCTTGTCATGTATGACCGTGCCACCGTGCCAAACCTGCCCGCCGACAGGCGGGCCAGACGGCCGCGCCCTCGGGGACGGCCAAGGGGAGGAGGGACATGGAAAGCATCAAGGCGTCGCTGCCCGACCTGATCCAGAATCGTATCGAAGACTTGGTCAACGGCCAGACCACGGACGAGGAGATGGCCGCGCACATCAAGGAACTCGGCTGCCGCATCGCCGCCCTGGAGGCCCTGGCCGCCGGGGGCGAGGCCGAACAGGCCAGACAGCTGGCCGAGGACGTCCAGCGCCTGTGCGAGCGCATCCGCCGGGACTACGTCGCCATCGCCTACCGCCAGGGGCTGGTGGACGGCATGCGCGTGGACAAGCTCGTCGCCGGCGAATAGCGCGCCCGCGCCGGCCGGAGAAGACACAGGGAGAGCCATGGCCGCCAAGGACATCAAGGACGTGGCGCACTGCGTCTACATGATCGACCTCGTCCTGCGCGAGATCATGAGTTCGCCCCACATCGCCGACAAGGCCCACGCCACCCAGTGCATCATCGACAGCTTCGTGCGCATCCTGCGCCAGGAGGGGTACGCCGTCACCGACGCCCGCCTCAAGAAGATGCTCGCCTACGCCCATTGATTCCACGCTCCGTCCGTGGCACAGGGGGCGCGCGCCGCTTGCGCCGCGCCGCCGTGTGGTTCCTTTCGTGAAAGCCCAGGAGTCGTATTCGTGAACGCCGCCGCCAAGCCGGCCTGGATGCTCGGGCCGGTCCGCGATCCCATCGATCGCGAAGTTTCCAAGCGCATCGACGTGCTGCGCATCATCCTCATCGGTCTCATCGTCCTGGCCCACGGGGCCAGGGGCATCACCGTGCGCGTGCCGTCCACCGGCCCCGTGGCCGGCTGGATGGTCGAGGTGCTCAACGGCCACGTGGATTTCGTGGCCGTGCCGCTTTTCTTCGCCATCTCGGGCTTCCTGTTCCTGCGCAAGTTCGAGCCGGGCCTGGCCAGCTACACCGAGATGCTGCGCAAAAAGACGGTATCCGTGCTCGTTCCCTATCTGCTCTTCAACATCGGCCTGGCCGCCTGGTTCTATTTCGTCGGCAGCATCGAGGTGATGGGCTCCTGGGGCTTTCTCACGCAGGAAGGCGTGGTGGTGAAGACCCTGGGCCTCGGCACCACGCCCATCAACTACCCGTTGTGGTTTTTGCGCGACCTGTACCTGGTCTTCCTCCTTTCGCCCGTGCTCCTGCTTTTTTTCAAGGAAGCGCCCGGGGTGGGCCTGGTCACGCTTTTTTGCCTGTGGGTGGGGGTCACGCCCGCGCCGTATTCCTATTACGGCGACTTCTTCATGTTCTATTTCGGCGGCTTCCTGGCCCGCACCCGGTTCCCGTTGCAGGGCGTTTCCTGGTGGCAGCGATGGGGCACGGTCCTTTTCGTGCTGCTGACCGCGACGCTTGCGGCGCACAAGTCCCTGGGCATCACCGACGAGCACGTCAGGCTTTTCCTTTTCAAGTGCAACCTGATCCTCGGGCTGGCCTGCTTCTGGCGGGCGTCGGCCATTCCCTTCGTGCGCGACAGCCGGTTGCTCCACCGCATGGCCCCTCACAGCTTCTTCATCTACCTCGCCCACGAACCCACGGTGTCCATCCTGCAAACCCGCCTGCTCTCGGTCTGGCAGCCCATGGGCGACGCCGAGCAGATCGCCTTTTACTGGCTGACCGGGCTTTCGGTCATCGTTCTTCTGTGGCTCGCGGGCGAGGCCTTGTCCCGGCTCGTGCCCAGGGTCTACGGCCTGGCCACGGGCGCGCGTCTTCCCGCTGCCGGCGGACCTCCCGCCGCGGCCAGAGCGCAAGGATGATTAGGTTTCCTGTTTTACGATAAAACAAGTCCAGCCAGGGGCGGCGAAAACCCTTGTCGAGGAGAAAAAGTCTTTCATTATAAGCAGGAAACCTATAATGTTGGTCAGGCACGAAAGATGCTGCGACGTGTCCCGGAGGTACTGCCGCCCATGTTGCGTATCCTGCTCGCCGAAGACGACGCCAATCACGCCACCCTGGCCAGGCAAGCCCTGGAAGGCGACGGCCACCTGATCACCACCGCCCCGGACGGGCGAGCCGCCCTGGCCGCCCTGGGCCACCAGGTCTTCGATCTCATCCTTCTGGACATGCGCCTGCCGGGCGTCGACGGCCGCGAAGTCATCGATCGCGTCCGGGGCGGCCTCGTGCGGCGCGACATCCCCATCGTGGTGCTCACGGGCTACGGCCTGCGCCAGCATCTGGAGTTCTTCTCCCGCCACGGCGTGCGCGACTACCTGGCCAAGCCCTACGATTGCGACGAACTGGCCACCATCGTCCGCGCCTACGACCACAACTGACGCGTCCGCAGGCGCGGCCGGGGTCGAGGACGCCCGGACGCGCCTTCCCGCCCATTCATACCGCTCCAGTGGACTTCGTCGGGGTTTTTCCGTAGACCCCTGGCGGTAACCCGCGCCCATGGGCGTGAAAAAGCGAGGGGAGCATGCTTCGCATCGAAGACCTGCATGTCAAAATCGGCGACCGCGAGGTGCTAAACGGCATCAACCTGCACATCGCCGAAAACGAGACGTTCATCCTGTTTGGCCCCAACGGCTCGGGCAAGACCACCTTGCTCATGACCCTCATGGGATTCGGCAACTACGAAATCACCAGCGGCCGCATCCTCTTTCGCGGCCACGACGTCACCCACGCCCCCATCTACGAGCGGGCGCGCCTGGGCATCGGCATGTCCTTCCAGCGCCCCCCCACCATCCACGGCCTCAAGACCCGCCACCTGGTGCGCATGTGCGCCCGGGGCCGGGACCTCGACGTGGAGGGGCTGGCCCGGAAGGTCAACATGGACGAGTTCCTGGAGCGGGACATCAACGCCGGCTTTTCCGGCGGCGAGATCAAGCGCTCGGAGCTGCTCCAGCTTATGGCCCAGCAGCCCTATCTCCTGCTCTTCGACGAGCCGGAGTCCGGTGTGGACCTGGAAAATATGAAGCTCATCGGCACGACCGTGCGCGAGGTGCTCTCCGGCGGCATCGAGCCCAGGCCCGAGACCAGCATGAAGCAGCAGCGCGTGCGCAAGCGGCCCGTCTCGGGGCTCATCATCACCCACACCGGCTACATCCTCGAATACATCAACGCCGACAGGGGCCAGGTGCTCTACAACGGCCACCTGTGCTGCGAGGCCAATCCCCGCGACATCCTGGACCACATCAGCCACTACGGCTACCAGGAATGCGTGCGTTGCCTCAACTAGCCAAGGGAGCCACTTTTCATGGATAAGATCGATCTGCACGACTTCCGTTTCAGCGGCTCCCAACTGGGCGAGATCCCGGATCTGCGCCAGCTCGACCCGGCGGACAAGGCCGAGATGCTCATGTCCGGCGTGGACGTGGAGGAGCGCGAGCGCGCCGGCACCTACCTCCAGGTGGACCACGGCCGGGTGCACTGCAAGAGCACCCAGCCCGGGGTCGAGATCCTGGACATCAAGGACGCGCTCAAGAAGTACGACGGCCTGCCCGGCTACTTCTGGACCCAGGTGGACAAGGACAAGGACGAGTTCACCCGGTCGGCCGCCGAGAACCTCCACGGCGGCTACTTCGTGCGCACGGAGAAGGGGGCCAAGATCGCCGATCCGGTGCAGTCGTGCCTGTTCCTCAAAAGCGACATGGTCGGCCAGAACGTCCACAACGTGGTCATCGTGGCGGACGATTCCGAGCTGCACATCATCACCGGCTGCTCGGTGGCCCACGGCTCCAAGGGCGCGGCCCACCTCGGCATTTCGGAATTCTTCGTCGGCAAGAACGCCAAGCTCACCTTCACCATGATCCACAACTGGGCCGAGACCACGGTGGTGCGGCCGCGCACCGGCGGCGTGGTGGACGAAGGCGGCGTGTTCATCAACAATTACGTGTTGCTCAAGCCCGTCAAGGACCTCCAGTCCTATCCGGCCATCCGCCTCAACGGCCGGGGGGCGGTGGCGCGGTTCAATTCCGTCATCGTCGCGCCCAAGGGCTCCCACGTGGATTCCGGCAGCCGCATCGAGCTCAACGCCCCGGACACGCGCGGCGAGATCATTTCGCGCACCATCGCCTCGGGCGGCACCATCGTGGCCCGGGGATTCATCGGCGGCAATTCCGTGCCGGCCAAGGGCCATCTGGAATGCAAGGGCCTCATCCTCGGCGGCGGGGTCATCCACGCGGTCCCGGAACTGCTCGGCTCCGTGGACGGGGTGGAGCTCTCCCACGAGGCGGCCGTGGGCAAGATCGCCCAGGAGGAGATCGAGTACCTCATGGCGCGCGGCCTCGACGAGGAGGAAGCCACCTCCACCATCGTGCGGGGCTTTCTCAATGTGGACATCATGGGCCTGCCCAAGGAACTCCAGGACGTCATCGAGAAGACCATCTCCGAGTCCGAAAAAGACATGTTCTAGCCGGCCGTTGGGCGACAAAATTGGCGACCGCCGGAACCCGTTCGGGCTCCGGCGGTTTTTTGTTGCGCCGGCAGGACGCCCGGCCGACGGGAGGGGGTTTCACAGGGAAAGCTCCTGCCGAAGCCTGTCGCCCATGGCATGGGCGCGCATTTCGCCGACGCGACGCTAGGCGTCGAGGCGGTCCTGGCCGAGGCGGGCCAGTGCCTCCATGTGGTCCTGGAAGCGGTAGTAGAATTTGACGTCGTTGCCGAGGAGGTTGCCGCGCTTGGCCGCCTCGCGCCTGGCGGATTGCGTGTTGCCCGTCATCTGGCGATGCACGCAGCCGACCAGGCCGCAGTAGACCACGGCGTGGCCCCGAAGGGCCAGGTCGAAGTCGTGGGCGATGTCGTCCATCTGGCTCGGCGAGAAGCACAGGTCGAAGGTCGGCACGTCGAGCAGCGCCTGGCGTGTGAACATGTGGCAGCAGCCCATGACGTTGAGGGTGTCGCGCACGAAGTCGTAGACGCCGTTGTCGAACTGGTTGTTGGGCGTGTCCAGGCTGATGCGCAAAAGACCCGGCCTGGCCAGGGCGATGTACCGGTAAAGATACTGGTAGCGGGGGGACACGCCGGGAGTGAGCACCTTGCAGCCGACCACGCCGCAATTGGGGCGCGAGGCGGCCGTGGTCAGGAAGTGGTGCAGGAAGTCCGGTTCGAGCAGCACGTCGTCGTCGAGGAAGACGGTATGGTCGGCCTGTCCGGTCTCGGGCTGGGCGATGAGCCAGTTGCGCGCCGCCGGCGCGCCGATGTTGATGGGAAGGGGCAGGACCTCGAAGGCGTTGTTCGGGAAAAAGCTCCTGGCCTTGTCGACGACGGCCAGGCTGTCGTCGGTGCAGCCGTTGAGGAGAATCTTGATCCTGGAAGCGCCCAGGTCGCAGCGGGCCAGACTTGCCAGGGTGTCGCCCAGGATGTCCGCCTTGTTGTAGGAATAAAGATAGATGTTGGTGGCAAGGCTCGACAGCAGGCTCTTGTCCGGGACGGTCGGCGAGCGCAGTTCGCGCACCCGCCGTCTGACCGGGCCCTGGCGCGGGTCCAGGGTCAGGGAGTCCTCGTAGAGCGACACGGCCCCGCCCCTGTCGCCGCATTTCACCAGGATTTCGGCGGCATGGTTCAGGACGACCTCGTCGCGGACCTGGTTGCGGATGCTTTCCCAGATGTCCAGGGCCTGGGGCACGGCATTGACGGAGGCGTAGGCCAGGAACAACCGGCGTTGCCAGTCGGCGCGAAAGGGCGGCGGCGTCTCGACGCGTTCGACGATGGGAGCGATGTCCCGGCCGCCTTGCAGGAACAGGTTGAGCAGCATGTCGGCCAGCACCAGATTGTGCGGGGTCTTGACGAAATACGGCCACAGGCCGTCCATGGCATGGTCGAGGCTGTGTTTGGTCAAGTGATGCAGTTTTTTTGACCAGTAATCGTTGCTGTTCTGTTTCTTGAGGTATCCGTACAACGCCGCGTTGGGGACATTGCCGAATATGGAATTATAAATTTCATGTCCACTTATTTCGAAAGCGTTGATCTTTATATACTTCGAGCAGATATACGCGAGGCATTCGCATGCTGCTCTGTGGTTCGACAAATCAGGTTCGTTGAGCAGTCGGTTTATATAGCATACGGCTACGGCAGGATCGAGGAGAAAGTGGTCGAGGTATTTTCCGAAATGCAGCAAGACGTCGTCGAGGTCGATGAGCTTCAGTTCCTCGGGAAGCCCGCCAGACACGGGGTGATAACCTTCGTTCATAACGCCTCATGCTGTCAGCGATTTCATTTGGTTGAACTGTTGAGCCTCGACGGCGCTCCTGTCGTCCTGAAGGATGGGATCGTCCGAACGAGATATTTCTGAAGGGATTGAAGAGAAAAACAAGCGATGTGCGGGTATTACACATTCGTGGGAGAGGCACCTCGCTTTTGAACTCCACAAGGAGTCGCACGAACGGCCTGGACGGTTACAGGGTTGTCCGGAACGACCCGGAAGCGGTTGCCAATCCGCCGCCGCCGGTGTAATGCCTCGAACCGGTCGGCAGTGCACCCAGGCGTCGCCGCCCCGCGAGGGGAGCTAAACCTGCCATGTTTTCCATTTCCACGCAGACACCTTGTCCCGTGCCGCGTCGGAAGCCGGCGACCACCGATATTCCCCCCAAGGAAAGGCACGCTTAAAGGGATAAGCGATGTCCAGGATTCCTTTGCCCCTGGCCGTGGACGACATCACGGCCTTCGCCCGCTCCTTGCGCGCCCGCCTGACCGAGGCGCAGGCCGCGCCGAGCCACCTCCAGATGCTCAACTGGCTGGCCAAGGCCGCCGGCTACAGGAACTTCCAGCACTTTCGCGCCGAGGCCAGGCCGGAGGAGGCGGCGCGGGCCGTCCCGGCCGAAGCCGCCGTGGCGTCCGCGCCGGCGTCCACGCCCGAAGCGACGCCCGGTCCCGTGCCGGAGCCCGTGAGCGAAACGCGGCTCAAGCGGCTGACGCGCCTTTTCGACGCCGAGGGCCGGCTCGTGCGCTGGCCGTCCAAGCGGGGCATGCAGCTCAGTTGCCTGTGGGCCCTGTGGGCGGCCATCCCCAGCCGCGAGGTCATGGACGAGCCGGGCGTCACCCGGATTCTGGCCGGGGCGCACCTGTTCGGCGATCCGGTGCTGCTGCGCCGGGAGCTGTGCGACCTGGGCCTCTTGTGGCGCACCCCGGACTGCCGGGCCTACCGCCGCGTGGAACGCAAGCCGCCGGCCGAGGCCCTGGAACTCCTGCGCCGGGTTCGGAGCGTCCGGGCCTGAGAGAAAGGGGCGGGGCATGAACGCCTGAAAAGCCCGGCCACGCGTCTGGCCGAGCGCCCCTGAAAAACGCCCCGCCGCCCGCCGGACTCGGCATCCGGCGGGCGGCGTCATTTCGGGCCCGGCCAGCGCCCTGGCCCGGCTACGGGCGGGTCAGCTCGAAGTAGTCGGTGCGGTCGATGCCCGGGAAGTCGAAGAGCGCCGGCGTGCACGTTCCTTCCCGAATCAGGCGCAGCCGGCAGGGAAAGGCCTTGCCCGGCGCGATGCCGTATTTGGCGATGAAGCGCGGTCCGGGCGGCATGCCGTTGACCAGGGTCAGGCCGTGGACGGCGTCCGGCCGGTAGAGCGGTTCGCCGACGATGGGCGCGCTCGGCGTGAAAACGAAAGTCACGGCCAGGGGCGGGTAGGGCGTGGGACTGCCCTCGGCCGGCGAGGCGGGCCGCCAGGGCGCGACCGAGGCGATCACGGCCGTGCCCGGAAAATCGTCGTAGCGGCAGGGGCCGCCGACACGCGCCCCCTGGGCGGCGGCCGTCGCCGGGAAAAGGGCCAGCCCGGCCAATCCGGCCAGGACGCACAGGACGCACGAAAGCCGGCGGGAGCGACGGACGACGGCCATGGACGCCTCCTTGGGACGCGGCCCTATTTCGCCAGGAGCCGCAGGTACAGGTCGCCGCGCATGGGGCCGATGCGCCGGCCCATGCCCCTCAGGCGGATGGGCCGGCCCACCACGAAGTCCGGCGGCAGGGTCACCTCCACCATGGTCGGCTTGGCGTTGCCCAGGCCATGGCGGATGCCCACGCGGATGCGCGTGCCGGGAAAAAGGCTCGTGGTCGGCAGGTGCACGGTCTGCTCGTCGTCGAGCTGCTTGCGGA
>JAEWCY010000044.1 GCA_023390395.1 Pseudomonadota bacterium
TCGCGGCGGTAGGCGATGCGCATCAGCAGCTCCTCGATGAACGCGTAGGTCCCGTACTTCTCGAAGGGCAGGTCGGTGTCGATGTCCTTGCCCTTGCCCATGACGCCCATCTTGTACAGGTTGTGCAGGTACACGGGCATGTCGATCTCGTAGCCGTTCAGGCCCAGCTTCGACAGCAGGCTGTAGGCGGCCAGCTGCTCGTCGATCTTGCCCGAGTCGGTGAAGTAGAGCGCTGCCGAGCAGGTCAGCTCGTTGCCCACGCCGCCGGGGTAGAGGTTGCGGCAGTTCTTGAAGCAGCCGCGGCACCCTTCGGCGCGCGACACCGTGGGGCTCGTGTCCAGCACAGTGGCTGCCGCACCCGGGCTGCCCGGCGCTCCAGGCACCTTGCCCTCGTCGATGTTGTAGCCGAACTTCTCCTGCACCTCAAGGCGCAGGCGCACGAGGGCAGCGGGGTCGGCAATGGGGATGCTCTTCGAGCCGATGAAGCTCATGGCCTTGAGGTTCTTGGCGCCGAACACCGCGCCGAAGCCGCTCTGGCCCGTCACGTGGCCAGCGTCGTGCACGATGCACGACACGCGTGCAAGGTTCTCACCGGCCGGCCCGATGCAGATGACGGAGGGGCGCTGCGTCGTGCGGCCGCCGTCGCGGCCTCGCGTCAGCTCGTACCACGAGCCGGGAGCGGTGCCGTGCGTCACCTCGTCCCAGATCTTCTCTTGACATTCGAAGGTGTCGAGGCCCCACAGGTCGGTGGCGTCGTTGAACGTTACTTGGTCATTCACTACGCTGATCCATACGGGTGTGTCCGCCTTGCCACGCACGACGCACGCGTCAAAGCCCGCTTCCTTCATCATACCGGCCAAGCGGCCGCCCATGCTGGAGCGGTTGTACCACTCGGGCAGCGAAAACGGGCTGATGCCCGTGAACTCGCAGCGCGCCGAGGCGGCGGGAACCACCGCACCCGAGAACGGCGTGGTGGCGAACACGAGTACGTTTTTGGGGTCGACGGCTTCCACCGTCTTGTCTTCGCAGTAGTCCCAGAACAGCTTTGAAGCCATACCGTGGCCGCCCACCCATTCGAGATAGGGCTCGGTGTCGATGGCCTCGGACGTGCGGTCGTCCAGGTTCACGATGAGTATTTTGCCGGCGTAGCCGTAATGCTCGGTCATGGTGCTCCTCCTACTTCTCGTTCGATCCGGCTGCCGCCTGAGCTGCGGTCGCCCCCGCGCCGTACCCGAGCTGGGCGGGCGTTATGCGCGCCTCGTCGTCGCTCGGCAGACCGATCTCCAGATAATGGTTGTTGCGCAGGTTTGCCGTGTAACCCTCGTCGGTCTGCACCGGCAGCTCGCTGGTGAAGCTGATGGCCTTCATGGGACAAATCTCCACGCACAGCTGCTTGCCGGCCGGTCCGCCCTCCTCGTCCCAGTAGGGCGTGTTTTTGCACAGGTCGCACTTCTGCGCGTGCTTGTCCTCGAAGTTCCACTGCACGCGCGACGGCGTGAAGGGGCACGCTTCCACGCAGCGCTCGCAGCCGATGCACTTGCCCTCGTCTACGAGGCGCACGCCCGTCTCAGGATCGGCGTGCATGGCGCCCACGGGGCAGGCTTCCACGCAGGAGGGGTAGGGGCACTGACGGCACTGGTTTTGCTGCACGTCGTTGGTGGGGAAGCTGCCGAGCGGGTTCTTCAACACCTGAATACGTGCAAGCGACGTGTTGATGCGGCCCAGATGCGCGAGCGAGCACGAGATAACGCACGTCTCACAGCCGGCGCATTTCTTCGTATCCACCAAGAGGTAGCCTTGGCTAGCCTCGAGGGCGTATACCTCGTCGGGCAGAAGCAGTGCCGTGATGCCGCCTCCCAGCACCACGCCTATTCCCAAGCCGCCTATGCCGGCGATGAATTGGCGCCTGGACAGGCCGCCCTTATCCTGCGCGTCGGCCGCGCCCCGATTCGTCTCAGTCATCTCTCTCATCTCCCTTGCGCGCCGGACACGCCGTCAGCGGCCGCCACGGTTCTCGTCACATCTTCTGCGGAAATGCCTGCGGTCCTCTCGAGTGCGGACTCGTCTCCGCCGCGCTCGGTCTGCCCGTCTTCAAGCCGCTCGAGCCAGCCCTGATGCTCTTTCTCCGCTTCCTCCCGCGGCATCCAGCCCGTGAGCATGGATGGGAACGTTATCCACGAGAACGGCGCGATGACGGCGAAAAACACGTGTGCCACCAAAACCACCAACATGAGGGCGGCGGCGATGTCGTGGATCCAGAACATGACGTTCATCAGGGGTTCGGGTAGGGTGAGGAACACGTGTGCCGCGGCTTTGAACAGGCCGGACACTATCAATAGTACGGCGGTGACCACGGCCATCACGTAGGCTGCCCGCTCGCTTTCAAAGTATTTGTCTTCGGGCGGCATCGTGAACTTCTTGATGCCCACGAGCAGGCTGTAGTGGCGGATGGTGTAGGACACCACGTTTTTGGTAGGCAGGTGCTCGCGCAACCGCCACTTCGATATGATCGTGTTGCCCAGGTAGTAAAACGTCCCGAACAGGAACACGACTGCGGCTACAAAGTGCGCGTTTTGCCAAATGATGGCCGCAGGGCCGTCATCGACGAACGCGGGCGTGAACCGCAGGCCCAAGATGATGCCCGACACGAGGCACACCGTCGTGCCGAGCGCATGGGTCCAGTGTGAGAGCCGTGCGGGGGCGTCGTGGCGAAACACCCGGTTGCCGGCCAGGAAAGGGTCTGTTCTCTTCGTGAATGCGGAAAGGAACAGACCGAGGAACGGCGCCAAGGCGACGAGCCACGGCGCTTGGTCGAACCAAGGCATGAGGGGTCTTCCTTTCGGTAAGCTGCGCTCGGCCCCTGTTGGAGGTCGTGTCGAAGGTCGATGCAGTTGTAAGCGAAAGTGGGAGGGGCGGGGTGTAGCCTAAACTTTATAGGCGGTGAGAGAGAGCGGAGTCATAATGGACTCCCTTCTGGTCGTAGGTTCGCTGTTCTTGCCAACGGGCAGGTACGGTACCGTGCCATGAACGATATACCGTTTACCTCCCCGTTGCGAAGGGGGTGAAACGTGAACGGCGGTGTGTTGATTTGCGAGTGGATGCGGTGCAATTGCGAGTGGCTATCGACCGGCGGCGAACGGAGAGGTATACCGCAACCTCCTCTACCTTTATCTCTGTATCCGCATGTGATTATTGCGCGAAATGCAGACCCCTTGCTTTTAGGCGACGAATAGCTTGTGAAAACATGATTCAAAGACTTCAAGTTCTGAAGGATTAGCGTTATCATGACCTCGCGTCATGGGATTAGCCATGGCGGGAGGGCATTGTCGTAAACATCCATCGATGGATGCTTACGAAATCTCCATCAGCTAGGTTTGCGGTGCCGAGAAGCATTGCGACGAGGCTCACGGAGAGGCTCCTTTCATCGAAGGCGATTGTGCCGCAGATGAAGATTGCTTTACGGGCTTGACCCGAAAGGCGGCTGTCGCTTCATGATGGGGGCGGCAAGGGCTGTGGCTTTGCTACGGCATTTATGTAGGCGAGTCGGCCCTGAAATGGACGCCGCCCCCTCGATAGGGTCGACTTGCCGGGCAGATGAGATATGGCGAACAACATCCCCTCTTTCGTAAAGAACCCAAACACGGTCAAATCGTACGCCCACTTCGACCTCAGGACTTCTTTCGCCGCCAAGGTCGATCTCATCACAGATTCGAGCTTTGTGAAAAGCTATGCGTTTTATCCTGTCATTCAGAGGAACGCGCGTCGTATGAAGCTTGACGGTGACGGCAAGTTCCGTAACCATCCACGTCCTATAAAATATGCAGCCCACCTCGATAGGTGTATCTACCAGTACTATTCGGGATTACTCAACGAGCGTTACAACGATCTTGCGGCTAGAGTCGGCATCTCCGACTGCGCCGTCGCGTATCGGACTAATCTCAAAGGCCAGTCGAACTGCGATTTTGCGTTGCGTGTGTTTACGAAAATGAGGGATCTGGGTGTCTGCTTCGTTTATGCTGGCGATTTCGAAGACTTCTTCGAAACGCTTGATCACGCATATTTGAAGAAGCAGGTGAGACGATTGTTTCCTGGAGGCAAGATACCGGATGATTATTACCATGTGTTGAAGAACGCAACTAGGCATTCGGTTTGGGATATTGGAAAGCTCCTTGGCCATTATGGGCTTCCTTATACGAAGAGCGGTGTAAAGCGACTCAACAAAAGGGGCAGAGTGTTAAGCGCTGATGAGTTCAAAAACATGGTGAGAGATTCGGTTGAGCGCCCGTGGAAGGAAAACGGAGAGAAGGGAGTCCCGCAGGGACTTCCCATCAGCGGCACGCTGGCGAACATTTACATGCTGGAATTCGACGAGGCCATCAAAGCCGTAGCAGACAAGCACGATGGTTTGTACATGCGCTATTCGGACGATTTCATTCTCGTTGTGCCTGACAAGGCGGGATTTGCAGAAGGGAAAGAAGAGTTTTCGCGCTTAGCCCGAACGGTGCCGTCATTGAGAATTCATCCACGCAAGACGCATTCGTATCGGATGAATGCTGGCGAGGTCTTCCTGCTCGGTTCGGAGGGCGAGTCGAAATGCGCTATCGACTATCTGGGATTTTCCTTTGACGGCATGTCTGTACGGCTTCGACAAAGAACCATCGGTCGTTTTTATAAGCGTATGTACAGAAGAATCGGCCGGTTGTACAAATGGAGATACGGACCGGGAAAGAAAAGAGTTGATTCCCTCTACTTGGATTTCAGCGACTGGGGTCACAGCCCAAAAAGAAACGCTGAAGTGCGCAAGCGAGTTGGAAAGAAAAGGGGCCATGGGAATTTCCTATCCTATATCGATAGGGCTCAGGGCGCTTTTGTCGATGATCCCATTTCGATCGATGTCAAAAACCATAAGCGCAAGATTCGAAAACGCGTCAAAAAGGTTCGCAAAAACGCATGTTACAACCAAACCAAGCCAAAGACATCGTGAAGCACGGGCTGATCGCCAGATCGTTGCCGATATGTTTGGGCTTGCGAAAAGCGAGGATCGAGAAGGCTATCATGACATGTGTTCGAGGTGATCGACCAAAGTTGTCAAGGAGTTGCGACCATCTGCTCTTTTGCTGTGGCCCAGCCTTCTGCGATGCTGTAGCGCAAGTCCGAGGATGTGCTTGGGCGGAAGATCGAGGATGCAATCGGAAAGGCGTAGGGTGTTCGGGACGATAAAATGCTCCATCATCAACAAATCATTCTTTTCGGGGAGAGTGCTCGAAGCCAACTCGGTACTCGCGGAAAGTCTGGGCAGTCCTCTGCCGTACAGTGCCGAACTCGTCCAACAGGGACGAGACGATCTTTTCCTTGCAAGCGACTTCCATGAGGGAGCTCTCGAAGCCCCTGATCGCAGGAGGCAACGTACAGAGCTTCCTTCCCGTCGCGGCCGTGTACGGTCCAAACGCCGGAGGCAAATCCAATCTGCTCGATGCCCTCATGTATGTCTGCGGTGCGGTCGCGCGGCCGATCATCATTCTAAAACGTGGCGACAATCCAGCCGATTCCATGCCGAGGATCCGGCGATGTGCGCCCTTTGCGTTCGATGAGGCTTCGACGGGGGAACCCTCGCGTTTCGAGGTGGACTTCCGAACTAGCGAGCACGAGTAGGATGCTGCCGTAACTCGCTCATTTTTGTGCAGGAGCAGAACCCATCTCAGGGCTCTTCAGGTACTTCGTCGTTTGCGGTCACGAATCATCAACCCGTCCGCGACATCACCCACATCGGCTTCAGCTCGAATGCCCACGTTATGGCAAAAGCCCAATCTCCCACGTTCCCGCCCTTGAGCTTCCCTTCCGCTTAAGTGCGCCTGCTTTCTTCAGCTCTGAAATGTCGCGCTCGATGGAGCGCTTCGAATAGCCGGTCTTCTCGATGAGCCGGGGAATGGTTATGCTGACATCCTCCATGATGAAGCCAAGGATCCGCTCTTTGCGAATGTCTTTGTCGGACTTCTGAACGGCGTAGGGGACAATAGCATCGCGTATAACCTTGAGCATGAAGGCGACGAACGCTTCGCAGCTTCCTGTCGCATTGGAGGCCGCAATCGAGGCGTAATATTCTTGTTGGCGCTGCTGGATGACGCTTTCGATGGGCAGCCAT